>NZ_LKHP01000007.1 GCF_001440545.1 Caloramator mitchellensis | reverse complement strand
ATATCGAACACGAAGGTTAAGCCTACCTGCGCCGATGATACTTGGCTGGAGACGGCCTGGGAAAGTAGGTGACTGCCGGGTAAATTAGAGCCTCAACCGAATGGTTGAGGCTTTGCTGTTTTTTGACATCTTTACAGCAATAACTTTAAAATCTACTGTTAAATATTGTATAATTATAATATGAATAAACAGGAGGTGTTTGCGAATTATGAAGGAGCTTAAATTACACGGTAATAGCATAATAATTGGTAAAGATGCTTTAGATAAGATTAAAGAATTAAAAATAAAAAGGGCATTTATTGTTACCGGTGGAAGCGCGATGTTTAGAAATGGAGCCATTGATAGATTAACAAATTTATTAGAGAGCTGTGGTGCCCAATATCAAATATTTAAGGACGTAAAAAAGAATCCCTCAATAAATACAGTCATTGCTGCAGTTGAAATAATGAAGGAATATAGCCCTGATGTTGTAATTGGAATAGGCGGAGGCTCACCTATAGATGTTGCAAAAGCTGCTGCTGTTTTTTATGATTACCCTGAACTGGATATTAAAAATCCAGATAGTTTGACTCTGCCGTTTAAAAGAAGAAAAACAATACTAATTGCAATTCCTTCAACATCTGGAACGGGGACAGAGGTTACAAGGGCATCGGTTTTGACTTATGATGACATGAATTTAAAAATTGGACTAAAATGTGACGCCTTTATACCTGATGTGGCTATTTTAGATGCGGCTTTAACACTATCGATGCCTAAAAATATAGTAGCAGAGACAGGAATGGACGCTTTAACACACGCAGTTGAGTGCTATATAAATAAAAATATAGACGAATACTCAGAGGTTTTAGCAGAGGGTGCGGTAAAGGGATTGTTTAAATTTCTTCCACTTTCATTTGAAAAAGGTGACTACGAGAGCAGGGAAAAGGTTCACATATACAGTGCGATGGCAGGGAGTGCTTTTTCAAACGTAGGGCTTGGAATGGCACACGGCATTTCCCATGCCTTTGGAGGGAAGTTTGGCTATGCCCATGGCCTTTTGAATGCAATTGCGCTACCATATGTATTAAAATTTAATTCGATGGATGAAGAAGTAAATAATAGGCTTAACAGATTGGCAAAAATCATAGATGTGCCAGATTTTATTGAGGCAGTTATTGAACTTAACAAAAAATTGAACATCCCATTATCCTTTAAGGATATGGGACTTAGCGATGAAGATTTTAATAATAATTTTGAAGAGCTGCTTGAAAATTCTATGAAGGGTTCAACAAGAGTTAACCCTGTGAAAATTACAAAGGCTCAAATGGAACAATTGCTGCTGAACATTTTTAAAGGAATAGTTTAATTCTTAGTTATAAAATCAAGGGCAGTCAATGCAAGGGCACATGATGCTTTAATCATCATGTCCTTTGCATATTTTTTTATAGTGGAATCCCTGAATCCCACGGTTCCGTAAACTTCGCCTTGAGAAATTTCGATGTATGGGTGAATGGTGGGTATTTTTTGGCTTATGTTGCCAATATCAAGGCTCAATGCTGTTGAAAGTGGTCCATGAATGTTTGTGATTCCAGATTCCTTTAAATTGTGTGATACTATTTTTATAAGCTCAACATTCTTCTTTAGGGGCATATAATCTTCCTCAACTGTAAAATTGATATCACAGCCATATATCCTGGAGACAAATTTTGCGGTTTCTATTATATTATCTTTTACGCTTTCTAATATTCTATATTCATTTGCTTTAATTGCAATCCTACAACTTACCATTTTAGGAATTTTTAATATTTCATTTCCATTATTGATTATTGTATAGTTTAAAAGATAAGATGAGTTAGCGTTGGATTTTAAATCTTGAATTATATCAAGAAATTTAATCATCGGGACGATGGAGGAAATGCCTTCGTTTGGATAGAAATTAAAACTTGCCTCTTTTCCTATAAAATCAAATTTCATAATGCTCATTGCAGTTGAATTAACGCCTTCGTAAGTTTTTTCTCCTGGATGACCGCAAACTATTAGATTTATCCCATTGAACAACCGCCTATGTTCGTATGAAATCTTAAGAGGTAATTTTTCTTCCTTAGGGAATCCATATATTAAAATTTGCGCATCTATTTCATTTATAACTCTTTTAAATCCAAGCGCTGCACCAATATTCATAGCACATTGTATATTATGTCCGTTGGTATATCCGTTTTCTTGAGCTTCAAACTCACAAATAAATGCAACTTTTTTATTTCCTGAACCACAACTTGCAATAAATGTGTTTTGTATGTTGTCTATATTCTTTTCAATATTAAAATTTTCCTGATTTAAAAAATCACATATTATATTAAAGGCATTCGTCTCATGATTTGAGTCAAGGGGAAGATGATAAAGCATATCAACTAAATTTTCGAGCTTATCTCTTTTATTTTCTATATATCCTGTTATAAGGCTTCTGTCTATATTTGCCATAGTATCACCTCGTAAATATTTTCTCAATAAAAGTAAAATATTATTCACTTACAGCGGTTAAACTTATATGTTATTATTATTGATATAAAATTATTTAGGAGGCGAAGGCATGGATACTCCAATCTTAAATGGGTTATTAGATTATGCAATGGAAGAGAATATACCGTTCCATATGCCAGGGCATAAAAATAATAAAAGGGGATTTAGTGAATTAGAAAAAATAAAGGATAATTTGTTTAGTATAGATTTAACAGAGGTTGAAGGGGTGGATAATTTACATAATCCGGAAGCCATGATAAAAGAAGGTCAGATAAAATTAGCAAAGGCGTTAGGTGCTAATGAGAGCTTTATTTTGGTAAACGGAAGCACATCAGGCGTTTACAGCATGATATTGGGGCTTACAAAACCAAAGGATAAAATATTGATTCAAAGAAACTGCCACAGGTCCGTCTACATGGCTGCATTTTTAGGTGATTTAGAAGTTGAATATATAAATCCAACTATAATTGATGAATTCAATATACCTGTATCAATATCAATAGACGAGATAATCAGTAAAATAGAAAAAAACAAAGATGCAAAGGCAATAGTAATAACATATCCTACATACTATGGAACTTGTGCTGATTTGGGAAAAATAATTGAAGCAGCACATAAGAATGGGATGTATGTTCTTGTAGATGAAGCACATGGGGCCCACTTTGGATTCAGTAAATTGATGCCTAAAACTGCGATGGAATTAGGAGCAGATGTATCAGTTAACAGTTTTCACAAAACATTGCCGTCATTAACTCAAACTGCAGTATTAAATGTTAATAAAGGTGTTCCAATTGAGGGGATAAAGTTTATGTTAAGGTTATTTCAGAGCACAAGCCCATCATATATTTTTATGGCTTCAGTTGATGTTGCAAGATTTATTATGGAGAAACACGGGGAAGGTCTAATGGAAGAGCTCTTAGAAAATATAAATAAATTTAAGGAAAGAATAGATGATTTAAAAGAATTTAAAGTGCTGGATGAAAAATATATAGGGAAGGCAGACATACATGATATTGATAGGTCGAGGATTGTAATCAACTCATATTTTGGTGGAAAATTTTTAGACGGAATTTTAAGAAAAGAGTATAATATTCAAGTTGAAATGGCAGACTTAAACAATATAGTTCTCATCGGAAGTATCTCTGATAAAGCGGAATTTTATGATAAAATATATATGGCACTTAAGGATATTGCAGTTAAATATAAAGGAAGCATTAATAAAAATGTCGATATGAAATGTGGCTTTATAGATTACAAAAAGGCAATGTCTATAAAGGAAGCGTATTATAAAGAAAAGAGGAGTGTAAAAATTGAAAATGCTGTCGGCTGCATTAGTGGGGAATTCGTAATTCCATATCCCCCAGGGGTTCCTATATTAGTCCCTGGAGAGATTATCACGAAGGATATTTTAGAACTAATAACTATTTATAAAGAAAATGGAATAAGTATAGTTGGAATTGAGGATTCAAGCTGTGATACAATTAATATATTGTAGGGTAGTTAGACTGGGGCTTGATTTTCAGGAGAAAAATTTATTCAGTCTAATCGTTAAATTAATGATTCATAGATAAATAAGTATTTTGATTTTTGATTAATTGAAGCATAAACTACTTGGACGAATTGACAAACAATTCAAGAAGTCAAGAAATCAAGTGAATGTCACTTATGGGAGGTAGAGTATGGGGAAGCTTATAATAATAGATGGAACGGATGGAAGCGGGAAGGCAACACAAAGCCAGAAATTAGTTGCAAGGTTAGAAAAGGAAGGATATAAGGTAAGAAAGGTGGAGTTTCCAAATTATAAGAGTGAGTCAAGCGCTCTTATAAAGATGTATTTGAATGGTGAGTTTGGTGAGAATCCTGAGGATGTAAATTATTTTGCAGCATCGGCATTTTATGCGGTAGACAGGTTTGCAAGTTTTAAGATGGAGTGGGAAAATTTTTACAATGAAGGTGGAATTATTATTGCCGATAGATATACCACATCTAATATGGTTCATCAGGCTGCAAAGATCAAGGATTTAGATGAAAAGAATAGTTTTTTAGATTGGATATATGATTTAGAGTATAACAAGTTTAAACTCCCTATGCCGGATTTAGTTTTGTTTTTGAATATGCCACCTGAGTATAGTTTTAAACTTATGGAGGATAGAAAAAATAAGTTTACGGGAGATAAGGATAAAGATATACATGAAAAGAATAAGGATTATATCGAAAATTCATATAGAAATGCAATTTACTGTGCAGAAAGGTATGGCTGGGCAAAGGTTGATTGTGTAAATCAAGGCATTATAAGGAGTATCGATGAGATTCATGATGACATATATAAAGCTATTATCACTATAATATGAAATTATTGAAATTTGTAAAAACATATCAAAATATTTTAATTTATTTTTTTATTTATTAGGGGTATAATTAATTAAAGATAATCACAAGGGGTGGTTTGTATGAAACTTGTTATTGCTATTGTCCACGATGAGGATGCTTATGAGGTTATAGATAATCTTAATGATAAAGGATTCCAGGTTACTAAGCTTGCGACTACAGGCGGATTTTTGAAGGCGGGTAATACTACGCTAATGATAGGCGTTGAGAAGGAAAAGGTTGAGGATGTGTTAGAGATAATAAGGAATGTTTGCAAGACAAGAAAAACAGTTATTTCAGCACCTTCACCTATGATGGGAACAACGGGGGTTTATGTTCCATCTCCAATGGAAATTACGATTGGAGGAGCAACAGTATTTGTGCTTGATGTGGATAGGTTTGAAAAGGTTTAGGAGTGATTATTTTGCTTGAGGTTGTTGGGCAACAGAGATTAGCAGATATATTTTATAAGATATATAAAGATGGCAGGCTTGTTAACTCATATCTTTTAAAGGGGCCTGACGGAATAGGCAAGAGGGATTTTGCTCTTTTTATGGCAGGGATTATTCTTTGCAGAGAAAACAGGGCATGCGGAATATGTTCATCCTGCAAAAAAATAGAGAGCAATAATCATCCGGACCTTATTTTGTTTTCTAAAGGCAATGATACTATACTTGTTAAGGATATAGAGGAGATAATAGATAGAATAAATGTAAAACCCTACGAAGGCGATAAAAAGGTTGTTATAATAGAAAACATTGAAAATATGAGAGTAGAGGCTCAAAACAAATTTCTTAAAACGCTTGAGGAGCCGTCGGATGATACAATAATTATTTTAACCGCAAATCATTTGAATACTGTTTTAGAAACAATAATATCAAGATGCCAGATTTTTACTTTGCAAAGAGCACAAAATGAAGATATAGAAAAATACCTTATTAGAAAAGGTGTAAACGAGGTCAAAGCAAGGGCGATCTCAAAGCTTAGCGATGGCATATTAGGTAACGCTTTTAAATTTTTAAACAAGGATTATGTTGAACTAAGAGAGCAAACCATTGATATCGCAACAAAAATGCATAAATATGATGGATACGAATTATTAGAGCTTGTCAACTTTTTTGTGGACAAAAAAGACAGTATTGTGGATATACTTGATATATTAGCCTATTGGTATAGGGATATATTGATGTATAAAATAATGCTCAATAAAGAAGTTTTGATTAATGAGGATTATTCTGATATCATTATTAATGAAAGTAAATTATTATCGTTAAATAAAATATATAAAATAATAGATAATATAAGTGAAGCCAAGAAGCAGTTAAACTTCAATGCTAATTTTCAGCTTACGTTTGAAGTAATGCTTTTAAATATACAGGAGGATTAGTATGGTAACAGTTGTTGGAGTAAGATTTAAAAAAGCAGGGAAGATATATTATTTCGACCCTGATATGTTTGATATAAAAGCAGGAGACCACGTAATAGTAGAAACTGCGAGAGGACTTGAATATGGAGAAGTGGTTATAGGAAAAAGAGAGGTTTTCGAAGAAGATATAGTGGCACCACTAAAAAAGGTTATAAGAATTGCAGATGCAGACGATAAGATGAAGAATCTAGAAAATAAAGCTAAGGAAGAAACAGCATTTGATGTATGTATTAAAAAAATTGAAGAACACCAACTTCCAATGAAATTAATTGATGTAGAATATACATTTGACAATAACAAAGTTATTTTTTACTTTGTTGCAGACGGAAGAGTGGATTTCAGGGAACTTGTAAAGGATTTAGCAGCTATTTTTAGAACAAGAATTGAATTAAGGCAAATAGGTGTTAGAGACCAGGCAAAGATGGTAGGAGGACTAGGACCATGTGGAAGACCAATGTGCTGTTCTCACTTCCTTGGCGAATTTGAGCCAGTATCCATTAAGATGGCAAAGGAGCAAAATCTTTCACTGAATCCTACAAAAATATCAGGCGTTTGCGGTAGACTGATGTGCTGCTTGAACTACGAGCAGCAGACATATGAGGATATAAGAAGAAAGACACCAACTGTTGGTTCTATTGTTAAAACACCCGAGGGTGAAGGTGAGGTGATTGAAAACAGCTTGATTCATGAAAATGTAAAGGTTAAGATTGTTAAAGATGCTGAAGTAGAATTAAAGGTATTTTCAATTCATGATGTTGAACTTATAAAGGGAGACTATGAACATATTGAAATTTCAGAAGACGAATTAAAGCAAGAAATTGAAAAGATAGATGAGGATATCGAAACTCTTTTAGAAGAATAGAATTTTAGGAAGCTCAGGTATTGGGCTTCCTAATTGACTTTTAATGTAATTGTGATAAAATATATTTGAAAGGTGATAGGGGGTGAAAAATATGGCATACAAAATATTAGATACTTGCATTAGCTGTGGAGCATGTGCTGCAGATTGCCCAGTTTCATGCATAAGCCAAGGAGACACAATATATGTTGTTGACGCTGCTGCATGCATAGACTGCGGAACTTGCGCTAGTGTTTGCCCAGTAGGAGCTCCTGTTCAAGAATAATACATAAAGATGAAAAGCTGCTAATTATAGCAGCTTTTTTGTTTTCTGGGGATTATATTATTTTCTGTTTGATTATTCCGCCTCCAAGGCAAATTTCTCTATCGTAGAAAACAACTGATTGTCCTTCGGTAATTGCCTTCTGTGGAGTCTTAAAATTCACTATACATTCATCATTCTCTATTTTAACTAATACTTCCTGGTCAGGTTGTCTGTATCTAAACTTTGCTGTGCATTGAAATTCGTTAGGAATACTTTTTTGGCTTATAAAATGTAAATCTTCTGCAATAAGTCCCTTGGAATACAGCATGGGGTGGTCTTCACCTTGAACTACATAAAGCGTATTGGTATTCAAATCCTTTTTAGCAACAAACCATGGGCGTCCATCGCCAGTTCCACCAATCCCTAGACCCTTTCTTTGGCCTATTGTATAATACATAAGTCCCATATGTTCTCCAATTATTTCGCCATCGATTGATTTAATAGGTCCTGGTTTTGCCGGCAAGTATTTGCTTAAAAACTCATAAAAATTTCTCTCACCTATAAAACAAATTCCAGTGCTGTCCTTTTTAGTGGCAGTCTTTAGATTGTGTTCTTTGGCTATTTCTCTAACTACCCTTTTTTCAAGATGACCAATAGGGAATAGGGACTTTGAAAGCTGATACTGATTTAGTCTATATAGAAAATACGTCTGGTCTTTGTTTTTATCTATTCCTCTTAATAATTTGTATTCTCCATCTATATATTCAACTCTTGCATAGTGTCCGGTTGCTATGAACTGTGCTCCTATTTTTAAAGCAAAATCAAGAAAAGCCTTAAATTTAATTTCTTTATTGCACATTATATCCGGATTTGGAGTTCTTCCTCTTTTATATTCATCAAGAAAATATGTAAAAACTCTATCCCAGTATTCCTTGACAAAATTTACAGTATAATAGGGTATCTCAAGTGTATCGCATACGCTTCTTACATCCTCAAAATCCTCAACGGTTGTGCATACTCCCTCTTCATTTTTCTCCTCCCAATTTTTCATAAAAACACCGTAAACTTCATATCCTTTTTGCTTTAAAAGAAGGGCTGCAACTGAAGAATCAACTCCTCCCGACATTCCCACAACGACTTTCATCTAACCACCTCACAAACATATTCAATAATATTTTTGCACTACATGTGAATTACAATTCCTAATAATTTATATTTTAAAGTTTTTAATATTTAATATATAATAAACATAGAAAGGGTTTTAAGGGGGATTTTGATGAGGGCTGATTATGCTATATTGAAATATAACAAAATGCTTTTTATAAATAGATTTCAAGCTGTTAAAACTTCTGTAAATTTACAAAGGACAGAGATTGATGAACTAATAGATTTGTTTAAAAGGGATGTTGATAAATCTTTTTTTAGCTATTCATACTTTAAACTTCAATCAGGAAGATTTTGCTTTGTAAAGGCTAAATCGGAAGAAGGTAATAATGCGGACTATTTTGTAGAATGTCTGATTTTTGATGAAATTATATTTTATCCATTTCAATTGATAGATGCTGAATTAAAATTTAGCGATTTTGCTGAGGTGCAGATAAAGGGGCCAGATATTACAAGGGTAATGGAATTTGCCAAAAATCATAGTGAAATATATGGAATGATTTCACTATTGATTAAGGGAAAGAAAGTATTTATATCGGATGAAGAAGTATTAAACTGGTTAAGTGTTATATATATGGCTTATCCTATAAGAATGGCAAAAAATATTACTTTTACAACAGATGAATTCTTGAACATTGAATTTGATATTAAGTTTTTGAATAAAAATACCCCAGGTTTTACAATGTCTTTTAACAGTGTATTTGAATTTACAAAGATACTTGAAATGGGATATCTGTATAATTACAATCATATTTTATCCTTTCATGCTTTTTTAGATGATTTTGGAGTAGAAAAAATAGGGGAGGATATAGACAAATTATACTGGGTTTATAAAATACTGGATGTGGAACTTAAGGATATTGACAGACAAACATTTGATGAAATAGCTGATTACGCAGTTTCAAATTTAAGCGATGATAGAATAAACGAGATTTTTAAGAAGATAGAGCCTAATTTCGAATTGCTTATAACAAAGCTAAATATTAATGATTTACAAATAGTTGTTGATTTATTGAAGAAAATTTATTTATCAAATTCATTTGTGATTAATAGATGCACGGAAATTATGAATGTGCTTTTTGATGACATGATTCTTAAAACTGATGAAATACAATCCGTTCTTGATGTATATATTAAATTGTCGGAGGAGATTAAACATCACAATTTAACATTAATGAGAAGTCAAATTAAAGAAGAAAGGGTTAAATATATAATTGCTATTTTAAACAACAATAAACTTTCCAAGTTGGCATATTATTATAGTTATATAGTTTTAAAATCGCTTATTGAGCTTGATTATACATTTAGCCAATCACAGAAAATAGAGAATTTGAATTTACTTTTCGAAATGATTATTGATATTATCATGTTAGAGTTCAGCTACTTTAAAGATATATTGCTAATGGCATCAAAAAGCATTGAATTCTTCGTTAAAATTCTATTTATGATAGCTGATAAGATAGATTCCTACGAAAAGGAGCTGAAGTTATTCGAATATTTAACTGAGGCGCTTGATAACTGCGATGAATTTAATCAGTATGAGATAAGAAAAAATATAAAAAAGAGTAATAAAAGGTTTTTGTTTGAAGAGTATAAAATAAGGCTGGATAGGGCTGAGGACAAAAAGACATTCTTTGAAGAGTATTTAAAAAATGTATTTGAAAGATTTGAAGATTATTACAAAGAATATTTTGATAAGGCGCTTAAGGAGTATTTGTTATCTCTAAAGGATGAAGAAATATTCGATGAATCAGTTAAAATTATTATCAAAATAATAAATGAGAAGATGATTTTAAGCGATGATGCTGCAAGGATATTAATAAACTGTTTTGAAAAAGGATTTGACTTTAAATACAAAGAGGAATATAAGGATATAATTAAATGGATAAAGTTAATTAAAAAAATAAGAAGAATTGAAACTAACAATGATATTATTGCTTTGATTGATTTGGCTTTATTCTTAGAAGAGAACAAGTATAAAAAATTATTTATAGATGAATTGCTGCAGACAAAGGGGAGGGCAAGTATTCTTGGAGGATACAAATATGTAAATTTTATAAGTTGGACATTTCCAAACATAATAAGACTTATAAGGGATGTTGAGGACCACAAAAAAATGGTTTATTTTTATAATCCCGAGGATGATTTGAATTTCTATAAATTTTATATCGATAACTTGTTTAGGCTTATTAACGAAGATATGGAAAGAGGATATAATATACTACTTACATTCTTAGTTTATTTTTACTTTTATGTTGAACCTAAATACAGGCTTTATGGCGAAGAGACTAAGACAGAGGAGATAAACAAATTCCTTGTTGAAAGGTTTAAACAAAATAAAAATATTTCAATCGAAAAGTTTAATATAGATTTAGTAAATGAATTTGATAACAATAGGCTTTCAGTTCCTATCATGTGGCAGCAGATATACGAAGGAATTTTGAAGGAATAGGGGGGATTTTGTGAATAATTTAAAATTTGCTTTGGATATTGGAACAAGAACAGTAGTAGGTGTGGCGTACACTTTTGAAGGGGATAAGATTAAAATAATTGATGAGGAGATAATAGAGCATAGAAAAAGAGCTATGCTTGACGGGCAAGTTCACGACATTTCGGCTGTTTCTGAGGTTGTTTTAGATGTTAAGAAAAATATAGAGTCTAGGTTAGGAGTAAAATTTGATAGGGTTTCGATAGCAGCTGCAGGCAGAATATTAAAGACAAACAGGGCAAGGGCTGAATTGAGCTTTGAAAACTCTGTAATAATAGATGATGACATTATTAAAGGACTTAAGATGCAGGCACTTCAAATTGCGTATTCTAATATAGACGATGGAAATAAGGACGAAGCATTTTATTGCGTTGGTTATAGCATAGTTGGATATCTTTTAAATGATTATGTTATAACTTCACTTGAGGGGCATAAGGGTAACAAAGCGGCAGTTGAGATACTTGCAACATTTTTGCCACAGACCGTGGTAGATAGCTTATATTCAGTTATTGAAAAATGCAATATGGAAGTTGAAAGCCTTACATTAGAACCGATAGCTGCATTGAATGCGGTTATTCCAAAGGATTTGAGGCTTTTGAACCTTGCTCTTGTAGATATTGGTGCAGGCACATCGGATATTGCAATAACAAAGGAAGGCACAGTTGTTGCATATGGAATGGTTCCATTTGCTGGAGATGAAGTTACTGAGGCTATATGCCACCATTTAGTTGTGGATTTTAATACTGCGGAGATGATTAAGCTAAATTTGAATTCAAAGAAAAAGACTTTGAAATATGTTGATGTTTTAGGCAATAAAAAGACTGTTAATTTGGATGAAATTAAAATGGTTATTGAACCAGTAGTTGAAAATATGGCAAGTTTAATTTCGGGTAAAATAATTGAGCTCAATGGAAAATCGCCAAATGCAATATTTTTAGTTGGTGGAGGCAGCCAGTCATTGAGCCTTTCAAAACATATATCAAAAATGCTAAACCTACCTGAGGACAGGGTAGCAGTGAGAGGAATTGAGGCAATTAAAAATGTCATTTACGCAGGTGAAAAACTTAAGGGCCCTGAATGCGTAACTCCAATAGGTATAGCCCTTAATAATGCTAACCTTTCTAAGACATTCATGGGCGTTTTTGTCAATGGAAAAAAGATTAAACTTTATAATTCTGGAAACCAGAGGATTAGCGATGCGCTTGCGCTTGCAGGTTTTAAACCAAGTCAGCTCATAGGTAGAAGTGGAAAAAGTTTATCCTTTAGAGTTAACGGTGAACTAAGAAGGGTTTATGGAGAGAGTTCAAGACCATGCATGATAATACAAAACGGTAAAGATGCGCACTTGATGGATGTTATAAACGATGGAGATGAGATATTTTTCAATCCAGCAGTAGATGGAAGGGATGCGAAGGTTAAATTAGGCGATTTGTTAATGGATGGGGAAATTGCTAAGGTAAATGGAAGGCCCGAGGATTTAGATTATGAAATAAAGGACGGGGACGAGGTTGAAATAATAAGAGAAAGTGAAGAAACTGTTGAAAAAGTAGAGAAAAAATACATAAACATTAGTGTAAATGGTGATATTATTAAGCTTGAAGATAAATTAGAGGGGTATATATTTGTTGATATATTTAACTATATCGATTTAGATTATAAAAATGCAAAGAATATAAAGATGCTCTTAAATGGTCAGAATGCTGCATTTACAGATAAGATAAACGATGGAGATGAAATAACAATAAAAATAAATGTTTAATTTAAGCTAAATTTTGGAACTTTTTTTAGAAATTTATGTCTAAATAGGTGAAAAGATAACAAAGAGGTGAAATATATGAAGAGGCTCCCCGGAAATTTAAAAACATCCCTTCTAGCATTGATAATTATTATATTTATGACACCTATTATGGCATATGGAAAGTTTGCCTCTAATATAGGAAATACAATTAAGACAAGTATAAAAGTTGCAGAAAATGTCAGCACTGAAAAAAATTTGCCTGTGGTTGGCAGTTATGATAATTTTAAAAAGTTGTTAGAAAAATCCGAAAGCATCAGACCATTTTACAGAACTGCATTTGCAACAGCAGAAAAATCAGCGGCGGCTGCATCCCCAGCTAATGATTATTCTAATACAAATGTGCAGGTTCAGGGAGTAGATGAATCGGATATTATTAAAACAGATGGAGAATATATTTATCAGGTTATAAACGACAGGCTTGTTATAGTAAAGGCATACCCTGCAAGCGATATGAAGGTTGTTAATACGATTAAGTATGATACTAATGCGTTTTATCCTAATGATATATATGTTAACGGAAACAATTTGATTGTAATTGGAAGAAAATATGTTAACATAAACAAGGCAGAGCAGGAAAGCAATGCGGCTGTTATGAAAAAAGTTATAAATCCTGTTATATTAACAAAACCGGTCACTAAGGTTATAGTTTATGATACTACTGATAAATCCAACATAAAGATAAAGAGGACGATCGAAGTTGACGGCGATTACTTAACTTCAAGAATGATAAATTCAAAGTTCTACATGATTACAAACAAGTATGTTTACGATTATAGAATCATGACTGACATAAAGCCATCCTTTAAGGATAGTGCGTTTAAGGCTGGCAAAGAAAATGTAGTGGATTTTAAGGATATAAGATATTTCCCGGGCTATGTTGAACCGAATTATATGATAATATCAAGTTTTGATATATTAAAGCCAGAAAAGGCGGATATTCAAACTTATTTAGGTTCAGGACAGAATGTGTATGTAACGAATGAAAATATTTATGTTGCTGTAAGCGAATATGAAACTCCAAAAACAGAAGGAGCAAGCAGATTAATAGCTCCTACGTATAATGTAAATACAATATTGTATAAGTTTAACATTGCTTATGGAGTGAAATATGCTGCAAATGGGAAGGTTCCAGGAAGCATTTTAAACCAGTTTTCGATGGATGAATATAATGGATATTTCAGAATTGCAACTACTAAGGGATTTGCATGGGGAGAAGGAGACAATATTGCAAAGAACAATCTTTATATATTAGACGCTGATTTGAATATAACAGGAAAAATTGAGGATTTAGCACCTGGTGAAACAATTAAGTCAGCAAGATTTATGGGTGAAAAGATTTATATAGTAACATTTAAAAATGTTGACCCGCTTTTTGTAATCGATGCTAAAAATGCTAAAGAACCAAAGATTCTTGGATTTTTAAAGATACCTGGATTTAGCACCTACCTACATCCGTATGACGAAACTCATATAATTGGATTTGGAGTAGATACAAAGGATGTAAGCACAAAGGATTGGAATGGAAATGACTCAACGATTACAATCCAAAATGGACTTAAGATGTCTATGTTCGATGTTTCTGATTTTGAAAATCCAAAGGAGATGTTCTCAGAATACATTGGAAATAGAGGAAGCTACTCAGAACTTTTATATAACCACAAAGCATTATTGTTCTCAAAGGAAAAGAATATTTTTGCTTTCCCCGTTACTGTATATGAAGCAAAGGATAGAGAAAATCCTTTTGATTATGGATACTTCACATACCAAGGGGCATATATATACGGTATAGATTTAGAAAAGGGTTTTGTGCTAAATGGAAAGATAACTCATCTTTCAGATGAGGACTATAAAAAGGCCGGGGACTTTGGATTTGACTATAACAAATCGGTTCAAAGAATAATATATATAGACAATGTCCTTTATACCATTTCAAATGGAATTATAAAGGCAAACGATATCGAAACTATGCAGGAATTAAACAGCATCAATTTGAATTAAAAGAAGCTGCCTCAATTTGGGGCAGCTTTAATATTAAACCATCTTTATAGCTCTGTGTGGGCACACTTGAAGGCATTTTCCACATCCGATGCACTTACTTGGGTCGACCTTCGGAGTTCCTGCACCAAAGAATCCTTTAACTTCTTGAGAAATAGCACCTACAGGACATACTCTTTTTGCAGGGCAGAATGGCGATCTATCACATATGTTTGGGTCGATAAAAGCCTTTTTCATGACACATACCTCCTTTGAATTAATACCCCTGGGGGGCATAACAAGAAATATTATAAGACAAAATCGTTTATAATGCAAGTAAAAAATAAAGTCTGTTACAAAAAACTTATTGTTTTATCGTAACAGACTTTATTTTAGTTTATTTGTGTTATGTAGACACCCGATATTATCAATAATGCAAAGCTAAGTTTAACCCATGATATGGTTTCATTTAAAATTAATATCGATAGAATAATAGAAAATATAGGAACAAGGTTTACAAATATCGATGTTTTGGAAGGCCCTATTTCCTTAATTGATATTTGCTGCACCAAATATCCAATTACCGTTGGGAAAATTGCCATATATATGACGGCTGCAATTGAGAAAAATGGAACATCTTTGAAATAGCCAAATGGATTTTCTAGAATCACTAAAGGAATTATAAATATTGTGCAGATTAAAAAGCTATAAAATGTAATTAAGAAAGGGTTGTATTTTGGCATAATCCTTTTACTGAACACTGAGTAAATTCCCCACATTAGAACTGCCAACAGCATTATAATATCGCCTAAATTAAATTTTAGACTAAACAAATTGCCAATGTTTCCATTTGTTATTGTCAGCACAACTCCAGTAAATGAAAGAAGTATTCCTAAGATTCTTTTATAGCTTGGACTATCTTTTAATATTATTATACTGAATATAGTTGTTAATATAGGGTTGGAAGCAGCGATTAAAGACGAATTTATAGCAGTTGTATGCTTCATGGCTATAAAAAATAATACGTGATAACCAAACATTCCAACTATTCCGGTAAAGAGAAATGAAGGGATGTCTTTTTTTGTTATTACCAAATCAGTTTTGAAATGATATTTTAATACAAAATATAATATTACAGTTGCGATTGAAAATCTTAAAAATGTTAAAGTAAAGGGAGTAATGTAGGGAGCTGATAGCTTTGCAGCAATAAATGCTCCTGCCCAAAACAACGCTGACATAACCATTAGACCATAAATAGTTTTTGCTCTCATATCTATCACCACCTATTACCATTTTTGCAAATAATTTTTGCCTTGTCAAACTAATATTTTAAATATTATTAATAAATACTAATCATGGAGGGATTTTATGCTTAAAATAGTTAAGGTTTTGAGAGATAACGATGGCAGGGTTATATCATATGAATTAAACAGTGGCCAGATAGTTAGCCAGAATGAAGCTGTTGACATGGTCAAACGAGGCGACATAAAGGGAGCTATATTGGGTGTTGATGAATATGGACATCCCACAATACATTCTGTTTTAGGCTCAAACAGATTTGATGATGTCAAAAACCTTCCTGAAGTTTAAAAGGCTGTCTGAAAATAGTTTTCAATTTTTGATAAGCGAATCATACTAAAGCCCCATGAATGATTTCCCTGGCTTCGCTCAAAAAACCTAAGTAACTCTAAGCTTTTCTTTGTTTTCAAAAGTCCTACCCGCGTGAGCCTACGTCCTGTAGGCCACGCGGCTCTGCTCGTCCTGAGCAGAATTACGGCCTTTTGAAAAGTCGAAAAGCAAGAGTTACTAAGGTTTATGAGAGGCGCCTTTAGAAATCATTTCATGGGGCTTTCATCAGGTTTTGTTCAAAAATGTGAATATTATTGGCTTTCAGACAGCCTTTTAAACTTATCTTTCCTCACTGAAGGTCATTTTAACAGTCATTTGTTTTCCGTTTCTATAGAGAAGAACATCGACAGTATCTCCGGCTTTGTATTTTGATTTTATGTTTTCTATATCAGAAAGCGTTTTGACTTCCACACCTGCAATCTTAAGTATTATATCACCCTGCCTTATACCAGCTTTATAAGCACCACTTCCAGATGTTACAGCCATTATATAAATTCCCTGAGGGATGTTATATATTTGGGAAATTGTTTCGGTTATTTCTCGACCTGAAATTCCAATAAATGGCCTTCCTTTAACATATCCAAACATCATAAGTTGGTCAACTATTGGTTTAGCATCGTTTATAGGTATTGCAAACCCTAAACCCTCAAGACCTGTGCTGGATATTTTAACTGTATTTATACCGATAACCTGTCCTTGTGAATTTACAAGGGCGCCACCGCTGTTTCCAGGATTTATTGCAGCATCAGTTTGAATTAGGTTTAATGTTCTATCATCAACTTGAACTTTTCTATTAATAGCGCTTATTATTCCTGATGTTACTGAACCTGCAAATTCCATTCCTAATGGGTTTCCGATAGCAACGGCAGTTTCTCCAACTTCTAATGTTGATGAATCACCAAGTTCTGCAACTGGAAGGTTGTCAAGTTCTATTTTTATTACTGCAAGGTCGTTTTTTCTATCTCCACCTATAAATTTTGCCTTTGTCTGCCTACCATCGGGAAGAAATACTTCTAAAGTAGTGTATTTGCTGTAGGAATTTTTAGGGTCTGCATATTCAACAACATGATAGTTAGTCATTATATATCCGTTCTTATCATATATAATACCCGAACCCTCTGCCTTTGACTGGGACATAACTTGATTTATTCTGTTTGGGATTGTTATGTTCATCCTTATTCCTACGATTGATGGTGCTACCTTTTTAACTATTTTTGGAATTGTTAATGTTCCGCCTGTGGATATAGTATTTGCAGCGATTGTATTAATACTGCTATAATTTTTGTTATTGCTTAAATTTTGAATTATTTGAGATTGTTTTTGAAGTTCTGAAGAAAATTTTGAATAAATAACTGAACCTACTATTGAGCTGCTTAGCAATGAGCTAATTACAATACCTGAGATGTAAGCCTTTAAATTTCTACGCATAAAACTCCACCTCCATAAATTTAATATTTAGTCTGGAGAAAATTTTATATTTGTAAGTTGAAGTTTTTGTGGAGAAAAAATTAATTTTTTTTGAACAAGAGAATTTTTAGGTGCTATTTCTATATAATATTGAATCAATAAGCATGCTATGAGTCAAATTTACTTACAAATGCTTTTTTGCAATTATTTCAAAATGAGCTGAAATAATTATAAATAGCTTATTATCTCTTTTTATTATATGTTTTTGGAGGTGTTTTTATGGAGTTTAATATTACAACCAAGAATCAGAAAATTTTATGTAAAAGTAATTAATGGATAAAAACTACATAAATTCTACACAAAATGGTATTAACATTTAATCAAGAGGTGAGGAAAATGATGTTAATACCATTAATTTTATTTGCAGCGATTGCTTATTATTTTTATAAAAGAATATTGAAGGGAGACTTTTAAAATGTTTGGAGGATTCTGCAGAAACTTTTTTGGATACGGTCTTGGAGGAAGTTATCCTTTCCTGATGTTTTTTATGATGTTTCTATTCGTTTTAGTTATAACCGCAGCTATATATATTTTTATAAAACCGCATAGTCAAAAAAGTGCAGCAATAGATATACTTAATAAAAAATTTGCAAATGGCGATATATCCGAAGAAGAATATTTAAAGAAGAAGGAAATTCTTTTAAAAAAGTAAACTAAAAAGGTGCCAGGCACAAACTTAAGTGCCTGGCACTTAAGTTTGCATGTGAGATAAATCACATACAAACAGGGCATTTTTTTGTATATTTGAGGCAAACAGATAGGGAGGTATTAGTATGTTTGGTGAAGAAATTAACAAAGTATCTAATGCAGCATTGGCTAAAGTAAACTTTTTAAACAGCGGAAAAACTAAATATATTTTATCTTCAATGCTTGCTGGTATTTATGTAGGTTTTGGAATTTTACTTATCTTTACTATTGGAGGTCTTTTATCCCAGGCAAATTCACCTTCGACAAGGATTGTAATGGGAGTTTCATTTGGTATTGCGTTAAGCCTTGTTATTATGGCTGGTTCTGAACTTTTTACTGGAAATAATTTTGTAATGACAATTGGTCTCAAAGAGAATACAATATCATTTAAGAATGCAGTTAGAATTTGGGTATATAGCTTTTTAGGCAACTGGATAGGTGCAATATTGATTTCTGTCTTATTTGTTTTTGCAGGACTTGCAAAGGGTCCGACAATAGCTTTTATACAAAAGGTATCAATTGCAAAAACAACTCTTCCCTTTGTAGAAATATTAGTCAGGGGAATACTTTGTAATGTTCTTGTATGCCTTGGAGTGTGGATGTCATTTAAGTTAAAGGAAGAGACTGCAAAACTAATTATGATATTTTGGTGTTTATTTGCATTTATTACAACAGGATATGAACACAGCATTGCAAATATGACTCTCTTGACAACTTCAATTATAGTGCCACATGATGCTGGCCTTAATATTTCAGGCTATTTCTTGAATATTTTTGCTTCTACTCTTGGCAATTTTATAGGTGGTAGTTTACTTGGGCTTTCTTACTGGTTTATATCAAAGAAAAATTGAAGTAGGTGATTATAATGGGAATTAAGATAAGTGTTGAGAAATTCGATTCAATTCTGAATGAATTAAAAAATGAATACAAAATATATGCACCTCATACATTTGCGGGACTTGGTGCATTTTCTGATACAAACTCAATAAGATATGCTGAGATAGATAGCATAAAAGATGTTGAATATAATAAAAAGTCGGACTTCTCTTTTAAGGAAATTGTTCTTCCGATTACCCAGACATTATTTTATTTTACAGAAGACGAGTGGATAGAGCCTAAGATAGTTGAAAAGAAGATATTAATTTTTGCAAGAAGCTGTGATATAAATGCCATTAGGTGCCTCGATGAGATGTATCTTAGAAATGGTTATGTCGACCCTTATTATAAGGCTTTAAGGGACAAGGTTAGATTTTGTCTTATAGAATGTAAAAACAGCTTTGAAAACTGCTTCTGTGTTAGCATGGAGGCAAATAAGACAGATGATTATGATTTGTTCATAAGGCTTGAAAATGAAGATGTATATATTGAAGTTAGAAATGAAGAGTTTAATTTATTCCAGGGAGAAGAAGCAGTTGTTGAACCTGTGTTTGTAACTGAGAATGAAGTTAAGGTAAGAGTTCCAGAGGAACTTGATGAGAGGATATTCAATTCAAGAATGTGGAAGGAATATTCTTCAAGATGCATAGGTTGTGGAAGATGCAATTTTGTATGCCCGACATGCACTTGCTTTACTATGCAGGACATATTCTACAAGGATAATAAGAATGCTGGTGAAAGAAGGAGAGTTTGGGCATCCTGCATGGTTGATGGATATACTGATATGGCAGGAGGTCATTCATTCAGACAAGACAAGGGAGATAGGATGAGGTTTAGAGTAATGCACAAAGTTTATGATTTTAAGAAGAGGTTTGGATATCACATGTGCACAGGATGTGGAAGATGTGATGATGTATGTCCAGAATATATTTCATTTTCAAATTGCATTAATAAGCTTAACGAAGCTGTAAAGGAGGTGCAGGAATGAATCCATATATGCCTTTCAAATCAAAAATATTAAAAATAATGCCTCATACTGATATTGATTATACATTTAGAATGGAATATAAAGGGGATGTAAAACCAGGACAATTCTTTGAAGTTTCTTTGCCTAAGTATGGGGAAGCCCCTATATCAGTGAGTGAAATAGGACCAGACTATATAGATTTTACGATAAGAAGAGTTGGAAGGGTTACAAACACGATACACGAATTTAAAGAAGGTCAATATCTATTTATAAGAGGACCTTACGGAAATGGATTTGATGTTTCATGGTTTGAAAACAGTGAGATAATAGTTGCAGCAGGTGGAACAGGCCTTGCACCAGTTAAGGGTATTGTAGATTATTATTCATTAAATCCTAAAAAGGCAAA
The DNA here is from genome assembly GCF_001440545.1 of Caloramator mitchellensis. Classification (NCBI taxonomy): domain Bacteria; kingdom Bacillati; phylum Bacillota; class Clostridia; order Eubacteriales; family Clostridiaceae; genus Caloramator; species Caloramator mitchellensis. The sequence continues at coordinate 97,181 of NZ_LKHP01000007.1, read as the reverse complement.
AACATTTACTTTAATGGCTGGATTTAAGACACCTGATGATGTTTTATTCAGGGATGATTTTAAAAAGTGGGAAAAGAGCATAGACGTAATATTAACAGTTGATAGAGCAGAAGAGGGATATAAAGGAAACGTAGGGCTTATTACAAAGTATGTTCCTCAGCTAAATATAGAGGATATAGACAATGTTAAGGTAGTTGTAGTAGGGCCACCTCTTATGATGAAATTTACTGTTCAGGAATTTATTAAAAGAGGAGTTAAGGAAGAAAATATCTGGGTTTCATATGAAAGAAAAATGTGCTGTGGAGTTGGAAAATGTGGACATTGTAAGATAAACGATACCTATATTTGCCTTGAGGGCCCTGTGTTTAATTATGTTAAGGCAAAAACCCTTATCGATTAAGGAGGCTTTGATATGGATATTAATACAAAACAACTAAAAAAGAATGCCTTTAGAGTTACAAAGGAAAGAGGAAAAACGGCTGCAAGAATAAGGGTTCCTGGAGGGCATATGGAGGCAAATCTTTTGGCTATTGTTCAGGAGATTGCACAAAGGTATGGTAATGGAACAGTTCATATAACGACAAGACAGGGTTTTGAAATACCAGGTATTGACATGAAAAACATTCCAAAGATTAATGAAATGTTAGAGCCTCTATTAACTGGATTAGGAATCAACCATAAGGACCCAAAGACTGGGTATCCTGCGTCTGGAACAAGAAATATCGCAGCATGTATAGGCAACAGGGTTTGCCCTTTTGCTAATTTCGATACAACTGCTCTTGCACAGAGAATTGAAGGGGAAGTGTTTCCAAATGATTATCATGTAAAAATAGCTATTACAGGATGTCCAAATGATTGTATTAAGACAAGGATGCACGACATAGGAATAATAGGCATGACGGAACCACAATACGATGCCTATAGGTGCATTGGATGTCAGGCGTGTGTAACTAATTGCAAGAAAAGGGCAACAGGTGCACTCAAGTTTGAAAACTTTAAGGTTGTTAGGGACCATGAAAAGTGCATTGGCTGTGGTGAATGCGTATTAAAATGCCCAACTGGTGCATGGACAAGAAGTAAAAATAAATTATTTAAGCTTGTAATTATGGGAAGAACAGGCAAGAAAAATCCAAGAATCGCACAGGACTTTATAAAGTGGATTGATGAAGAGAGTATTATCAAGATTATTAAGAATATGTATCTGTATATAGACGAATTTATAGACAGAGATGCACCTGGCGGAAAGGAACATGTTGGATATATTGTTGACAGAACAGGATACCAGGTGTTTAAGGAATGGGTGTTAAGAGATGTTAAATTAAATCCAGAGGCAGAGGTTGCAGAGTATATATACTGGAAATAAAAAATTAAGGGCCAAACTGGCCCTTAATTTGAACATCAGCCACCGCCCGGTTGTTGCGGGAGGACGATGTTTGATGTATCAACGGAGTTAATATCGTCCACAACTTTGATAACTCCATTTAACATTCCCATCCAGCAACTGAAGTTAATATCTTCAACGTTTTCTGGTGTGAATTCAATTATGTTTTCACCTTCTTGAAGCTGTTTTTCAATTCTAAGAGAGGGGATAATTAAATAGTTATTGCATGAGGTTAACTCTTTTCCGTTGATTATGAATTTAACAGGAACTCCTCTTTGAACAACAAACACATTTGGAGTATATCCAGCATAGGTCGCATCCATCCTTATCGTCTGAACATCATCGGCAATTTCAGATCTTGCTGCATTTGAAACATTCGAATTTGAATATTTCATAGGATTTATATTTATTCCTGCAAGTGCAAAACCTCTTGAAAGCATTATAATTCCAAGAACCATTACAAAAATCCCGCTATATTTATATATCCTTTGAGAACCATTTTTATTTATTAGGGTAGATGCAATCCCAAGTCCGAGCATCAGAGGAACAGTTCCAATTGAGAATACAAACATTGAAAGTGCACCCTTTACAAAACTGCCGGTTGATAGAGCATAAAGCTGCATAGCCTGCAATGGACCACATGGCATTAAACCGTTTAAAATTCCTACAATGAATGGTGCATTTGAATTTCTTTTGAAATTAATACCTATATGCAATGAATTTGTATACTTTCTTAAAAAATTGAATCCAAAAAGATTAAGACCCATTACTACCATAAACAGTCCAGCGAAAACCATAATAAATGCCTTGGTATAGGGAGAAAGGCTAAATACAGAGCCTAAAGCACCTATTATCCCACCAAGCAGTGTATATGATATTACTCTTCCTAAATTGTATTGAAGTGCAGGGACAATTTTTGAATAGGTGGTATTTCCTTCTGATTTTAATGTTTGACTTAGCATTATTCCCCCACACATTCCTATGCAATGAAGGGATGTAAAAAGCCCTATTATAAATAAAATTAAATATGTCACCTCTCCACTTAATGCGGAGGAAATATTGAATATGTTTGACATTCTGTAAAGTAGAACCATTACCAAAATCAATATGATAAGTTCTAAAATCTTTTCAGTCGTATCTGCATCAAGGCTGTAGCCGGCCTTTTTAATTGCAGCTTTTATTTTTTCAAGACTGCATTCTTTAGAGTTAAACTCAACATATACCTCTCCATTTTTAAAGTTTGCTTTTGCAAAAACTATTCCGTCCAATTTTCTTATTTCATTTTCAATTCTAACCTCACATGAATTACAAGTCATATCTCTGACTTTTATTTTTTCCCGTTTTATGTTCATGCTCACACCCCTAACTATATAGTCTCGTTTTATGATATGATAATATATATTTGTGTATTTTTTATGAAGATACCACACAAAAAATACATAAATTTGTTTTATAATTTGTTTTGAATTAAAGGATGGGAGGATAAGAAAAATGAATCCAGTAGCTTTTTCAATATTTGGGCTTGATATAAGATGGTATGGAATTTTTATTTCAGCTGGAATTATTATAGGGATATTAGTATCTATTTGGACAACTAAAATAAATAGAGTTAATTTTGATAAGATGACGGATGCTTTATTAATTTCATTGCCATTTGGAATTATAGGTGCTAGGTTATATTATGTTCTGTTTAACTGGGGCTATTATTCAAAAAATTTATGGCAAATAATAGATATTAGACAGGGAGGACTTGCAATACATGGAGGTTTAATATTGGGAGTTTTAAGTGCTCTGATTTACATGAAAATAAATGGTATGGACTTTCTGAAATATTTGGACGCAGCAGCACCTTCGATTTCAATAGCTCAATCAATAGGAAGATGGGGAAACTTTTTTAATCAAGAAGCACATGGCGGAGAAGTTAGCAAGGCGTTTATAAGTATTTTTCCCGAATTTATTCAAAAGGGAATGTATATTGAGGGAATGTATTATCATCCTACATTTTTATATGAATCAATTTGGAATTTGATTAATTTTATTATTTTGATTTTTATTACCAAGATATATAATAAACAAAAAGGAATAATATTTGCATATTATATAGCCATATATTCCTTTGGCAGGCTTTTGATTGAAGGGTTGAGGACTGATAGTTTGATGATTGGCCCATTAAGGATTGCACAGGTTATAAGCTTAGTATTTTTATCAGCATCAATATATTTTATTAGGTTTAAAATAAAAAATAAATCTTCTGAATAAAGGGAGAATGTTATGGGAAACAGGATTCTAATTATTGAAGACGAAGTTAAAATTGCTGAAGTTTTAAGAGCTTATCTTGAAAGAGAAGGATATGAAGTTTTGATTGAACACGATGGGATTAATGGATTGAAATCGTTTGAAGAAATGATGCCCAATTTGGTTATTTTGGATTTAATGCTTCCTGATTTGAAGGGGGAAGAAGTTTGCAAGGCCATTAGAAGGGAGTCTAAAATACCGATTTTGATGTTGACAGCAAAGGTTGAAGAGGGCGATATATTAAATGGATTTAATATTGGGGCTGATGATTATGTAACAAAACCATTCAGTCCAAAGCAGGTTGTTGCAAGGGTTAAAGCGCTTCTGAGGAGGGCTAACAATGAGGAAATACTTGCAACTGAAATCAGATTTGATGAATTGGAAATAGATGATACAAAGCATGAAGTGAGGTTTAAAGGAAAGGATGTAATTTTAACACCTACAGAATATAAAATATTAATAACTCTTGCTAAAAATAATAAGAAAGTGTTTACAAGGGATGAATTAATTAATTTGATATTTGGGATGGATTACGACGGATATGATAGGGTTATAGATACTCATATAAAAAATTTGAGGCATAAAATCGAGGAAAATCCTAAGGAGCCCAAATTTATAAAGACAGTTCACGGTATCGGATATAAGTTTGGTGGTGAATAATATGGCTAAGAGTTTAAGGAAAAGGCTGACTATTTCCTACATTATAGTGAGTCTTTTCAGCGTTTTATTGATTGCGCTGTTTTCAAACTTTGTTCTTGAGGTTCAGTTCAGAGAATATGTTAAGAAAAATATAATCAGCAAATCAAATGAGATAGTAAACTCTATAAAAGAGAATTATCACAATGGAAATTGGAATGTATCTGCAATTGAAAATATAGGGGTTAATGCTCTTGAAAACGGCATGATAATAAAGGTTGTTGATGGTGATGGGAATATCGTTTGGGATGCAAAGCAATATAACAGCGGGCAATGCCAGAATATGATAGCTCATTATTCCAGCAATATGATGAAAAGATATCCTAATTTTAAGGGGGAATTTAAGGAAGATAGCTATGAAATCAAAATCAATTCAAATAAGATTGCAAACGTGTCCATTGGATATTTTGGGCCTTTTTATTTTACTGACAACGATATATTATTCCTAAATACATTAAACGGTGCCTTTATAATAGTAAGTTTTTTAACTGTTTTAATTTCAATTCTATTGGGAAGGCTAATTTCAAACAGAATTTCAGACCCAATTATAAGGGTTTCAAAATCTGCGAACAATATATCTGAGGGAGAATATGAAAATATTGAAGTGGTTTCCGATATAAGTGAAATAGATGAACTTATAAAATCTATAAACAATCTATCACAAAAGCTAAAGGAACAGGAGTTTTTAAGAAAAAGATTAACACAGGATGTAGCGCATGAGTTAAGAACACCTCTTTCAACTTTAAAGAGTCATATAGAAGCAATGGTTGATGGAATTTGGGAACCTGATAAAGATAGATTAAAAAGTTGTCTTGAAGAAGCAGAAAGGCTAAATGGTCTTGTTGGGGATATTTATAAACTATCAAGATATGAAAACGATACAAAACTAAATATTACAACATTTAATTTAGGATACCTTTTGCAGAGCATAATCATGAATTTTGAAAAAAACTTGATTGATAAGGGATTAAATTTAGTCACAGATATTAAAGATATAAACATAAATGCTGATAAGGATAAAATAGCACAGGCAGTTGTTAATTTGATTTCAAATGCCATAAAGTTTTCTAAAAATGGCGGTAAAGTATATATATCAAACTATTTATCAGATAATAAAGTTTATATAATAATAAGAGATGAAGGTTATGGTATTTCTGAAAAGGACTTGCCATATATATTCGAAAGATTTTATAGAGCTGATGAGTCAAGAAACAGAGACACAGGGGGAGCAGGTATTGGCCTTTCTATAACTAAATCTATAATTGATATGCATAAAGGAAGCATAAAAGTTAATAGTAAGATTAACCAGGGGAGTGAATTTATAATCGAGCTACCTCAGGACACGAATTTTTTAAACAATACATGGCATAATAATAAATGAAGTTGCTTTTCAGTAAATCAATATATATGTTATACTAATAAAAAACTAAAATTTGGGGTGACGTTATGAACAGAATAGGTAAGAGAATTGAAGAAGCAAGAAATAAATCATCTATAAGCGTAAAGGAACTTGCCAAAAAGCTTGGAGTTTCACCTGGATATATAATGGATATTGAAACAGGTAAGAGAATTATAAGCGAAGATATGATTAAAAGAATAGAAAAGCTTTTAAATGTTAACCTTGATGAGGACATATTTGAGGAAATAACCGAGCCTATTGAAAATATAAAGGCGGTTGAAAATCTGCCTATAAATAGGGAAATAGAAGAAGCTTTTTCGCACATTCTTAAAAAAATACCGGTCTGCGATGTTTACCTTAAGGAGATATACGACTATAAATTCCTTCCTGTAATAGATAAAAAGGTTGAAGGCTATAATCAGGATAAAATAGTATTCATAAAGGCTGCAGACGATTCAATGAGGGGATTCAGAATACTAAAGGGCGATACAATAATGCTTTATAAGACAAGTGAAATTGAAAATAATAGTATCATGTTGCTTGAATTTAACGGAAAAAGATATATTCGTCAAATTAAGCGACTGGATTCAAATAAGGTGTTGATAATAAGCAATGGAAATGATTTGAAAACTGAAACATTTGACGCAAAATCCTTCACAGTAATTGGGAAATGCATTAAAGTTGAAGTCGAATTGTAATGTTAATTAAGTATCATAGTTATTAATTTTTTTTAATATTTATTGAGCATTGTTTATGAATTTTACTTAATAATATCCCTTGAATTAAATGAATATAATACAATAAATCGGAAAGTTCAATATTTAATTATCGCCTTTTAATTTTAAAGTATAGCATATTTCTACAAAGATAATGTCTATATTTTCACAAAAAGTAGAATAACGTCAAAAATTGCGATAAAGAAATATTGAACTTTTCTGAAAAATGAATTATTATATTTAATAAGTTTAATTTAAGGGAGGGAATGGAATGGCTGAAAAAAGAGAAAACTGGGGAAGTAAACTCGGATTGATTCTTGCGATGGCAGGAAACGCAGTAGGCCTTGGTAACTTCTGGAGATATCCTTACCAGGCTGCAAAAAATGGTGGCGGAGCGTTCATGGTTCCATACTTCGCTGCACTTATACTTTTAGGTATTCCGCTAATGCTTGTTGAGTGGAATCAAGGAAGATACGGTGGAAAATATGGTCACGGAACATTAGGACCTATGGTTTACCTTCAAGCAAGAGAAGGAGTAAACCCAAGAGTGGCAAGAATACTTGGTGGACTTGCTGGAGCATTGGCACTTGGAGTAACGGTGCTTCTTAACTCATACTATAACCACATCATAGGTTGGACTTTAGGATATGCTTTTGAATCTGCAACCGGCGGATATATGGACAAGTCAGTAAGCACAGGTGCATATTTTGTAAACTATATCCAAAGCCCTTCAAAGGTTTTAGTTTTCTGGTTAATTGCACTTGCAGTTCTTGGATTTGCAGTTATGAGAGGTATCCAAAAGGGTATCGAAGCATGGGCAAAATTCATGATGCCAACAATCTATATATTCGGTATTATACTTATAATTAGAACATTAACACTTGGTGCACCAGTTAAGCCAGAATGGACACCTATTGCAGGTCTTGACTTTATTTGGTCGCCAAGATGGCAGGATTTGAACTGGCAGGCGGCACTTGCAGCAGCTGGTCAAATATTCTTTACATTATCACTTGGTATGGGTATTATCCAAAACTATGCATCATACCTTAAGCCAGATGATGATATAGTTCTTTCAGGATTTGCAACTATTTCATTAAATGAGCTTGCAGAAGTTGTTCTTGGTGGAACAATAGCTATTCCAATCGCTTACACATTCTTAGGACCTGAAGGACTAGGTGCAGGCGTTGGTCTTTCATTTATAGCTCTTCCAAACATATTCAGACAAATGGCTGGAGGACAAATATTCGGAACATTCTGGTTCCTACTATTATACTTTGCAGGTTTTACAAGTGCTATAGCAATGTATAACTATCTTGTAGCACTTTTAGAAGAAGAAGCTGGAGTTCCAAGAAAAGTTGGTTCAGTTGCAGTGTTTGTAATCTACATCATATTTGGTCTTCCTGTTGCGCTTGAACCAATACTTACAAAGACAGCAGACCTTGCATACCTTACTGAACTTGACAACTGGGTAGGAAGCTACCTCTTAGTAGTTCTTGGACTTTTGGAAGTTATGGTTACTGGTTGGTTGATGGGAGCAAAGGGGCTTGAAGAGATAAATAAGGGCGGTTACTGGAAGATTTCAAAGACATTCTACAGCGTATTTATTCAGGCTGTTACTCCAATAACAATAATAATTCTTCTATTCTTCTCAACAAAGGATTATATAAAGGCTGGATACTTCAAAGCTATCCCAAGCTTTGTTGAAAATTCACCAGCGTTGATTCCATGGGTTAACTTTGCTAGAATAGTTATGTTTACTGTATTAATCGTTGGTTTCGTTCAAGCGTATAGAAATATAGGCAAGAAATATGGACAGGAACTTCAAGAGGGCAAAGTCCTCATAAGGAGGGATTAATATGTCAGGTGGAGCATTAACATTTATGGTTCTTGCCTGGGGCGTCATTTTAGCAGCTGTTGCTGTAACTTTAAGTTCACTTCTAAAGCATAGTAAATAATTTTATGCCTCCCTCTTTGGGGAGGCATTTTTTGGAGGGACATTATGGACAAAAGCTTTTTTATTCTCATGGACGATGTAAAAAGAAGGGTAGAAAAATCAAATTTGAAAAACAAAGATGGCTATATCGATGAAATTGAAAGAATAAAAGTTATATATAAAGATATAGAGGTTAAAGAAAATAGAAGGGCAACCTATGATAGTGTTATTAAAATAGGCAAGGAACTTTTAAATGAGGAAAAAGATTTTAAGAAAAAATTAGAAGTGTTTTTAAGATATTGCAATGCTGCAGTATATGATTTTACTGATGGACTTAAGCCACTTAAGTATTTTATGCTTATGTATACTATCAGTTGTATGCTTTTCATGATATTAGCACCACAGTATCTTTCAGCTTTACTTCCTTTATTAATGATTCTTCCTATATTCTTAGGACTAAGAGGGATGAGAAAGAGGTCGCTTAATGGACTTATATTAGGTTTATCTGTCATGCCTATGAGCTTGTTAACTTCAACTATTGTGTTGAAAAATGCTTACTTGGTTAGAAACAATCCAACTGAATTTTTTATGAGTTTGGCACAGCAGTATAATAGATCCATTGAATTTGTAAGAACTATATTTATAGGTTCAACAGTTCTCGGCTTTATAATGCTTGTAACGACAATATACACTATTTATATGGGTTATAAGTATAGAAAAATGTTTGTTTGAATTATTAGCGCCATAATTGATTTCTCAGGTATTTGTTTTTCTCTTGTTTTATGGGAGATGCCTTTTGAAATCAATTATGGCGTTTTTATATTGACTTTGTGTATTTTATAATATAATTTTTTGATATAATTCTATTTAGTAATATAAAATTTATGAAAAAGGTGATTAGATGAGCTGTAATTTGTGTCCAAGAAGCTGTAGAGTTGATAGAAATGTTAATAAAGGATATTGTAATTCAATTTATACAGTTAAAGTTGCAAAGGCCTTTTTACACCAGTGGGAAGAACCATCAATCTCTGGAGAAAATGGTTCAGGAACAGTTTTCTTCTCGAATTGTAATTTAAAATGCGTATTTTGCCAAAACTTTAAGATAAGCCATGAGGGTTTTGGAGTAGAAGTTACAACAAATGAACTTTCAAAAATATTTTTAAGGTTGCAGGAAAAGGGTGCCCACAATATAAATCTTGTAACGCCGACGCATTATATTTTGCAAATAAAAGAGGCTCTTATATTAGCAAAAGAAAACGGGCTTAGTATACCCATAGTATATAATTCAAATGGATATGAAAACGTCGAAGGATTAAAGGAACTTGAGGGACTTGTTGACATTTATCTGCCTGATATAAAGTATTATGACGACAAATACAGCATTAAGTATTCTAATGCTCCAGGTTATTTTAAGGTTGCAACAGAAGCAGTTTTAGAAATGTATAGGCAGGTAGGAGAACCCATATTTGAGGATGGTCTTTTAAAAAAGGGACTGATGATAAGGCATATGATGCTTCCGGGGCTTTTGTTTGATTCTAAGAAAATAATCGATTGGGTGGCTAAGAATCTCCCAAGAAGCGTTTATTTTAATATAATGTGCCAGTATACTCCTATGTATAGGGCTGTTGAATTCCAAGAAATAAATAAAAGGGTAAATCCACTTCACTATGAATCGCTTGTGGATTACGCCCTTTTGAATGGATTAGAAAATGGATATTTTCAAGAATACGAAAGTGCAACGGAGGAATATGTTCCAAATTTTGATTTGGAGGGGATTTTTTAAAAAGAGTTCGTTATTACATCATTATAGTCTTTTATTTCAGTATCCTTATAAAATATATTCAATATTTCGGTGTATTTTTTGCCTTGATTTGCAAGGTTCATAGCTCCATATTGGCTCATTCCGACTCCGTGGCCATATCCTCCACCATATATGGTTAAGCTCTTTATTCCTCTTTCGGTTGAGAGCTTATCTAATGTAAAAAATGGAGATGGAAGCGATGAAATATTCTTAAGCTTAAGCCCTGTTATTGTTTCCACAATAAAATCATCCTTTGGGATAAAGAGCGATTTAATATTTGAAGAACCAATAATCTTAAGTGTTTTATCTTCGGTTTCTATTATAAGCTCTTGAATAACACCGGATTTTCCGCGTTTACTTATATATATATCCTTTATTTTGCTTATACCTTCCTCTGAAATTTTTGCTTTGCGGTAAAAGTTAAATATCCACTTTTCTTTGAAAGCATCGGGATTTTTAGTATATCTTTGATATATATTTTTGTTTATTGCTGAAATAAGCTCATTATAGGTTAAGGTTAATTTCCACCTAAAATATGGAGAGTTTGAATCGTAGGCATTTATAGTCCAGTCTTTGAAAAACCTTGCCGCGTCTTCAGTGGATTGGATTCCATTTATATTTTTTTTGGTAAAATCGACAAACTCTAGATAGGGTTTAGGGTTGGATGATTGACCCTCTGGGTAAATTTCATTATATGGTGCACCTAATCCACAGGATGTGGAGTAGTATTTTGCATCTATTATTTTATTGCCATATGCTAATACCTTTCCCTTTGTTTCTTGGATTGCTTGAATGCATAGTTCATTGGTAGGTCTTTCGTTGTATACTTGACTATTTGTTGTGTCATCTATATTAAACCCATATTTTGAAAATCTTCCTCCAAGTATTTCGGAAAAGGCATATGTTCTTGCAGCAACAGTCTGAACTTTATACCCTTCTAATCCGCCAAAACCAGGCATTTCTGAAGGGACTACATATTTTAGGTAGTCTTCTATGCTAAGCTCGTTAATCATTCTAAATTTATTATCTTTAATGAAAATTTCAAGCGTTCCATAGTATTCTGGAATGTAGCCGTTATTTCTTTGAAGAGAAGTTAGTTTCATTGGAGATTCTGAAGCAGTAATAAAAACTCTCTTATTTGTGATTAATGTATCTTTTCGAGGCTGATAAGCGTCCTTTGGTGATTCAATTATAAGTTTCATCTTTCCGCCAGATAAAGTTATTGTTACAGTTTCCTTTTTCTTTGTGCTAATATTAAAATCCTCTGACACAATATTCAAAGGTTTTTTTGAAGTTAATATTATGCTTTTGTGTTCAAGTGAGGTAAATTCTGAATTTGAAATACCAACTCTTATGTTATTTATTTCAGGAAAACCTTCTGAGATAACAGCCTTTATTTTATTATCAGCATTGAGTAAAAATGTATAATTTGAATGGCCTACAATTACTATATTTGATTTTACCTCTTTGTATTCGCCGCTTTCTTTCAGGAAGTAACTCACTTTATCTGCAAAGTCAAAATATTTATCGTTTATATTTATGCTTTTAGTATCCTTTTCATAAACTCTTCCTTTTTCAGACTTAAGTGGTGTTACTTTAACGACTCTAATGCCCTTTAAATCGATATCCAACGCAACGCCATCAATATTAAATTTTTTGCTTATAGTAACCCACCTTGTCTTAGAATCGTATAAAACTTTAATCCTTGTGTAGTTCTTGTATTGCTTTTTTTCGATAACAATTCCGCAATCAATTTTTGATGGAATTAGAAACATGAAATATGAGACTATCGATAAAAGAATAGCTGCAAGAAATATATATTTGTAAACCGCAGGGGTTTTGTTTTTTCCTCTTCTTCTTCGCAATTTAACCACCTCTTTGCATTCTTGAGTATATTTTATTACATTTCTATTCTAAAAAAAAGCAAAAAATATTGATTTATTGTTAACATTTAAAAAAAGTGATAGAATATATTTAGCCCATATCCTAAGGAATGGGACTTTAATTTAAAGAGGTGTCTAAAATGAAGATTGGATTTATTGGCGCTGGAAAGGTGGGTTCTGCCTTCGGACGCTATCTAAAGGAAAACGGTCTTGATATTGCTGGATTTTACAGCAGGTCAATCGAATCATCTCAAAGCGCAGCAGAGTTTACAGGTTCAAAAGCTATGGATATTGAAGAACTTGTAAATGATTGCAACTACATATTCATCACAACCCCAGACGGGGTCATATCAGAGGTTTGGGAGAGAATTAAAAAATACGATTTAAAAGGCAAAAACATATTCCATATGAGCGGATGTTTAGGCTCTGACATTTTTCAAGGAGCAAAGCATTTAGACGCGGATACCTATTCACTTCATCCATTGTTTCCATTTACGGATAGGAATTGTTTTACTTTCTTAAATGAGGTTGTTTTTTCTGTTGAAGGAGAAAATATAGATAAAATAAAATATTTTTTGAACGCAGCAAAACTAAAGTATTTTGTCATAGACAATAAGAACAAGGCAAAGTATCATGCTGCAGCTGTTTTTGCATCAAATTATATAGTATCCATTGCTAAAATAGCAAAGGAAATTTTATTGGATTGCGGAATGGATGAAAAGTATATTGTTGATGCAATCTATCCTTTGATGAAGGGTGCAGTATCAAATATTAGGGAAAAGGGAATTGAAGGTGCACTTACAGGACCTATTTTAAGAAGGGATGCAGGAACTATAAAATTGCACCTTGATAATTTAGATGATTTTGAGCATATTTATCGGTTATTAGGTTTAGCAGCCGTTGAAATAGAAAAAGGTAAGATTGAATATAAGGATGAAAAGTTAGAAGCTATAGAAAATTTGTTAAGGGGTGAATGATATGAAAAATACAGTGGCAACATTCAAAGAAGCAAAGGAAAAGGGTAAAAAGCTTACGATGTTAACAGCCTATGATTATTCCACGGCAAAACTTGTTGATGAAGCTGGAATTGATGGTATTTTAGTTGGAGATTCATTAGGGATGGTTGCATTAGGTTATGAGAATACATTATCAGTTACTGTTGACGATATGGTGCATCATATAAAGGCGGTAAGTCGTGGAGCTAAAAATGCACTTATTGTTGGAGATATGCCATTTCTTTCATACCATGTTTCAATTGAAGAATCTATAAGGAATGCAGGAAGACTAGTTCAAGAGGGAGGATGTCACGCCGTAAAACTTGAGGGAGGCTTAGATGTTTTAGATAAGGTTAAAGCCATTATAAAGGCTCAAATCCCTGTGATGGGGCATATAGGGCTTACTCCTCAATCGGTTAATATGCTTGGAGGATTCAAGGTTCAAGGAAAATCAAAGGAACAAATTAAAAGGCTTATAGATGATGCAAAATACCTTGAGGATGCAGGTTGCTTTTCAATAGTATTAGAAGCAGTTCCAGATGAGGTTGCGAGGATTATAACTGAATCAGTTTCAATTCCAACGATAGGAATTGGTGCAGGAAAATATTGCGATGGTCAGATATTGGTAGTAAACGACATGCTGGGATTATTTAGCGACTTTACTCCTAAGTTTGTAAAAAGATACAGAAGCCTCGGAGAAGAGATTAAGGCGGGAATAAAGGAATATATAGAGGATGTTCAAAATGAAATATTTCCTGATGAGGTTCATTCTTTTAAAATAAACAAAGAAGTTGTTGAAGAGATAAAGAAACTTTATTAGGAGGTCGGCGATGGAAGTTATAAGAAGTGTAAAAGAGATGAAAAATAAAATAAACGAGGTTAAGTTAAATGGAAAGAGCGTAGGTTTTGTTCCTACCATGGGATATCTGCATGATGGGCATAAAAGCCTTATAGAATACGCAAGAAGGGAAAACAATGTTGTAGTTGTAAGCGTATTTGTAAATCCTACCCAATTTGGACCTAATGAGGATTTTGAAAGATACCCAAGGGACGAGGAAAGAGATAAAAAAATATGCATGAATGCAGGATGCGATATTATGTTTATTCCAGATAAGGATGATATGTATGGAGATAATTACTCAACATATATAGATGTGTTTAACTTAACGGAGGGGCTTTGCGGTGCCTCAAGACCAGGGCATTTCAGGGGTGTAGCAACTGTTGTAACCAAATTATTCAACATTGTTAAACCGGACAGAGCATATTTTGGGCAAAAGGATGCCCAGCAGCTTGCTGTTATAAAGAGGATGGTTAAGGATTTGAATATGGATGTTGAGGTTATAGGCTGCCCTATAGTAAGGGAAGATGATGGGCTTGCTATGAGCTCAAGGAATACTTACCTTAACCAAGATGAGAGAAAGCAGGCACTTGTCCTTTATAAGTCGCTTAAACTTGCTGAAAAGATGATTAATGAAGGTGAAAGAAATGCAAACAAAATAAAAGAAGAGATGATAAATTTAATTAAAACAGCAAAGGATGCAAAGATAGACTATGTAGAATTTGTAGATGTTGAAAATTTAAAGCCGGTTGAAATTGTAGAAGGTGAAGTTTTAATAGCGCTTGCGGTTAAGATTGGAAAAACAAGGCTTATAGATAACATGACTATAAAATCTTAATCTTAAGTGCCAGGCACCAAAGGAGGAGTTGTATGTTACTTAATATGTTGAAATCTAAGATACACAGGGCAACTGTTACAGAGGCTAATTTAAACTATGTTGGAAGCATTACAATTGATGAGGATTTGATGGATGCCGCAGGCCTTTTGGAAAATGAAAGAGTGCAGATTGTAAATATAAACAATGGCAAAAGATTTGATACTTATATCATTAAGGGAGAAAGAGGCAAAGGGGACATTTGCCTTAATGGTGCTGCAGCGAGAATGGTTCATCCAGGCGATAAAGTAATTATTATGGCATATTGCTTTGTGGATGAAAATGAGGCTAAAAGCTTAAAGCCAAAGGTTGTGTTGGTGGATGAAAACAATAGAATTGAGAAGTTTTTGCACGAAGAAGCCAAGATGACTATTTAAAAGGGGCTTTGCAAACCTTGAAAGTTAAACTTAACAGGTTTGCAAAGCCCTTTTTAGCAAATCTCCTGATGAAACTGCATAATCCTCTTGATTTCATCCTCCGATGCACCTAAAAGGCGCAGGGCTTTAAAAATATGTTCATCAGCCTTATCGGAGTAAAATTCAGGTGAAGTTGCAACGGTTAAAAGGTCGATGGAATCAAAACGAGGAAGTTGATTAAGATGAAGGACGGTGTATTGTATTTTCTTAATTCCATATCTTGTTATAACTTCTAATAAAAAATCTACTTGATTTTCCTTCATGCTCATCTCTACCAAAACATCTGATGGGACAAATTTCTTAACCACACTTTCGTCGCATAGATTATATGAATCATCTGGGACAACCCAATATATTTTTTCAATAAATCCATCCCTTATGGCATACCATATATAATCATCGCAGTTCATATCCGTATCGCTTAGCAGCGTTAAATCCCTTTGCTTATTTCTATAAAGGTCGCTGTGGGCATCGATGTGGATAAGTGTATTATTAAGGCTTCTATTTATCCACCAGTATGTGTATGATTTTTTATGATTTGTGAAAAACTTTTTTTGCTTTGCCTTCAAAAGTCTAAGATTGTTCAATGTTGAAATAAAATTCTCAACATTTGAAACAGTGCAGTCTTCACCCTTATATTTTCTAATATTATTTATTCCTTCCTGTTTTATTGGTTTTACTAAAAAGTCCAAATCGATATCAACATATATTCTCATATAAATCACCCTTCATTTATTTTGCTTGATTTAATTGTATTAATATGTGATAATTAATTAGTAAATTATGTAAAATAATGCTTTTATATATTTGTGTTGATAATTTTAATCCTACAATGTAAAATAGTAGTAACTTGCTTGATAAGGGGGTGGGAAGGTGAAAAAAAAGGTCCTTATTCTTCTTTTGATTTTTACTTGTTTGCTGAATATAAATATATCTGCTGCGAGTAATACATATTACAACAAGTATTATAACATATTAAAGGATGGGTTATTGCATAAAAAAACTACGATTAGGCTATCGGGATACGATTATTCAAAGTTTGATTTAAATGGAACAGTAAAGGGTATAATGACAAAATATAAAAATGCAAAGTATATAGTTTCAGAGATTAGATACGTGAAAAAATCCAGGACTTTATCGTATGTTTATGTTAAATATAAACCAGCAGGATATATAGCAAATAATAAAACCGAGCTTGAAAGTATACTGTTAAATTTAATAAGAACCAAAACGCCGACTGCTTCTATTAAAATAAATAATTATAACTCAAGTTATAATTTTAAAGATATAGTTCATTCGATAGATTTGTCTAATAGCAGGTATTTTTTAAACGGTTTTTCATACAAATTGTATCAGCTTAAAACGATTCCAAATCAGGTTATTGTTGACTTTAGCTTTAAGTATATTGATTTGTATGGATACAAAACTCCTGAAGCCAAGTATTATAACATATTAAAGGATGGGTTATTGCATAAAAAAACTACGATTAGGCTATCGGGATACGATTATTCAAAGTTTGATTTAAATGGAACAGTAAAGGGCATAATGACAAAATATAAAAATGCAAAGTATATAGTTTCAGAGATTAGATACGTGAAAAAATCCAGGACTTTATCGTATGTTTATGTTAAATATAAACCAGCTGGATATATAGCAAATAATAAAACCGAGCTTGAAAGTATACTGTTAAATTTAATAAGAACCAAAACGCCGACTGCTTCTATTAAAATAAATAATTATAACTCAAGTTATAATTTTAAAGATATAGTTCATTCGATAGATTTGTCTAGTAGCAGGTATTTTTTGAACGGGTTCTCATACAAATTGTATCAGCTTAAAACAATTCCAAATCAGGTTATTGTTGACTTTAGCTTTAAGTATGTTGACCTGTATGAATACAAAAATCCTGAAGCAAGACAGATTGCAAAAAATAAAGAAGAGCTTTACGCTGTTATAAAAGATGCTATATATAATTTTAAAGACAGGATTGATATCAAATTTTCAGATACTCTTTTATATGAAAATCCAGGGATAGTGTTTGATTATATAGGAAAGGTCCTTGAGGATAATGGGGAGTTATACTATCTGCAATCCTATGGATACTTATCGCTAGGTCCTAATGTCACAGTTTTGATTAAATATACCTTCCCTTTGGATGTGTTGTTTTATAAAAGAAAAGCCGTTGAAGACAGGGCAAAGGAAATTATAGGAAGCATT
This sequence comes from Caloramator mitchellensis, assembly GCF_001440545.1. NCBI lineage: Bacteria > Bacillati > Bacillota > Clostridia > Eubacteriales > Clostridiaceae > Caloramator > Caloramator mitchellensis. The sequence goes on along the minus strand of NZ_LKHP01000007.1, from coordinate 79,737 downwards.
ATTAAGGAAGGCATGAGCGATTATGAAAAAGAAATAGCCATACACGATTATATTGTAAACAACACAAAGTATGATTATCAAAATGTTTTATCTGATACTGTTCCTGCTGACTCACATAATGCCTATGGAGCATTGATAAAGGGTATTGCAGTTTGTGATGGATATGCGACAGCTTTTAACATACTTTTAAAGATGGCAGGCGTTGAAAATAAAATGGTATTTGGATATGCAAATGGTATCCCTCACACGTGGAATTTAGTAAAGCTTGATGGGCAGTGGTATCATGTGGATGTAACTTTTGATGACCCTGTGGTAAACGGTGGGGCGATAGATGTTTTGAGCTATAGGTATTTCAATATAACAGATAATCAAATTTTGCTTGACCATAGCTTTGATAGGAGTAAATATCCTGTTTCCGCCACAATTCCATACACAAAGATACCATCAAAATAAGGCAAATTTTAGCCTTATTTTTTTATTACCCCCTTCTATTTTTTGAAAAAAGGGTATATAATAATAATACGAACAAATGTTCGGGTGGTGAGTGTGTGAGAACAATACTTCATGTTGATTTAAATGCGTTTTATGCATCTGTTGAGCAGGCTAAAAATCCAGAACTTAAGGGAAAGCCAACTGCAGTTGGTGGAGATAAGGATAAAAGAAACGGAATAATTTTAACAGCCTCCTATGAAGCAAGAAAATATGGGATTAAAACAGGCATGACTATTGGAGAGGCTCTAAACCTATGTCCTTTTCTTATTCTTGTCAGGCCAAAATTTAGAAATTATGTTGAGTATTCTGACAGGGTGATGGACATTTTAAAGAGCTTTACTCCTGATGTTGAAATTTTCAGCATAGATGAAGCCTGGCTTGATGTTACAGGGTGCGAGAGGCTTTTTGGAGATGGAGTAACGATTGCTAACAAAATAAGGGAGAGGATAAAAAAAGAACTTGATATTACTGCGAGCGTTGGGGTATCATACTGCAAATTAATGGCAAAGATGGCTTCAGACCTTAGAAAGCCTGATGCAACAAATGTGGTTATGCAAGATGATGTAAAGAGAATAATTTGGCCTTTACCCATTCAGGACCTCTTTGGAGTTGGAAGAAGACTAAAAAAAAGATTTAATGACATAGGCATCTTTACGATAGGCGACTTAGCAAATACTCCTTTAATACTTGTGGAAAATAAGTTCGGTAAGATTGGAAGATACCTTTGGCACTTTGCAAACGGTATAGATAACTCAAAGGTAACTGCCCATGGCAGAGGAGTAAAGGGTATCGGTAACTCCATAACCACATCAAGAAATGTATTGACATTTGATGAAGCCTCTGAGGTTTTGATGGCTCTTTCGGAGAGCGTGGGTAAAAGGCTAAGGGAACACGAATTTGAAGCAAGTGTTGTTGAAATAGTAATAAGATATTCAGATTTTTCAACAATAGTGAGACAGAGAAAATTAAAATTTTATACTGATTTGACTAAAGAAATACATAAAGAGGCATTGAAATTATTTGAAGAACATTGGAATGGAAGTCCATTAAGGCTCCTAGGAGTTAGGGTAACAGGATTAAGGCCGGTTGAGGGCTTCAGACAAATAAGTATATTTGATGATAAGTTGAGGGCAAAATACGAAAAAATAGATAAATGTGTGGATACTATTAGAGAAAAATTTGGATATTCTTCAGTGGTAAGAGGAAGTCTTCTTATAAATCAGAGCCATAAGAATATCAAAATAGTTTCGGATGAGGAGTGGGTGCCTATGAATCCATTTAATAAAGGCGGTGGTCAAATATGAAAATGGTTAGGGAGATAGTGGATGCTATTGTTTTGTTTGAAAGAGAAAATGTAAATCCAATGTTTATAACCTCCAGCAGGGGGAATATAAAGATAAATAAAGTTGTAAAGGTAAGCAAGGAGAGGAGAAATTTAAGGGACTGTTATATTTATTTATGTGTTGTTGATGGAAGGGACGACCCAGTTGAACTTAGATGGGAAATTGAGAGCAACAGATGGTATATGGAAAAGATATAAATACGAAATATATATTTTAAATATGGTTTAACAATTCAAAAATAGACGAAATATAAAGAAAAAATAATCAAAATATTTGACAAAAATAATGAGACATGCTATTATTACAATTGTGAATAAGAGGCCATCCATATAATCCTAAGAATAGGGCTTGGGAGTTTCTACCGGGAAGCCGTAAACTTCTCGACTATGGGTGAGCTACGGTGGAATTTGCCATCTAGCTCTCCATAGCTAGATGGCAAATTTTTTTTAGGAGGGACTTGCCGTGATGGAAAAAACAAGTAAGAAAAACCAATCGTTTTTAGAAAGTATATTTCATTTAAGAGAGGCTGGCACTGATGCTAAAACTGAGATTTTAGCAGGTATTACAACTTTTATTACAATGGCATACATCATATTTGTAAATCCAAACATACTAAAATTTGCAGGAATGAATAAAATAGGAGCGCTTGGAGATGCTGCAGTAAATTTCAATGCAATAAATGACCCGGTCGTTGCATCGGTATTCGCGGCAACAGCAATTTCAGCGGCTTTAGGAACGTTTATAATGGCACTTTACGCAAATGTTCCATTTGCTCAGGCACCAGGTATGGGGCTTAATGCCTTTTTTACTTATAGCGTATGTTTAAACCTTGGATATACATGGCAGCAGGCACTTGCAGCCGTATTTATATCAGGATTCTTATTTATAGTTATAACTGTAACTTCTTTAAGAGAAAAGATAGTCGATGCACTCCCTAAAAATTTAAAACTCGCAATATCAGGCGGAATAGGTCTTTTTATTGCGTTAATTGGTCTTAAGAATGGAAGCATAATAGTTGATAACCCTGCTACATTGGTTGGGTTTGGCAGCTTTACTGATAAAAGAGCATTATTGACGTTGATTGGAATTATAATAACAGCAATCTTAATGGCAAAGAGAGTTAAAGGCTCGATACTTATTGGAATTATAGCAACAACTATAATAGGAATCCCTATGGGGATAACTAATTTAACTGGAGTTCAAATATTAAGCGCACCACCATCACTTGCTCCTACTTTTATGAAGGCTGACTTTGCAGGGCTTTTAGGAATCGGCGGAGCAGGAGTTATAGGGGCAATAAGCAGCGTTATTATGGTTGTAATATCCTTCAGTTTAGTAGATATGTTTGATACGATAGGAACACTTGTAGGGACAGCACAAAAGGCAAATATGCTTGATAAGAACGGAAAAATGAAGAACATGAATAAGGCTCTTTTAGCAGATGCAGTAGCAACGACAGCCGGAGCACTCCTTGGAACAAGCACAGTTACTACCTATGTTGAATCAACTGCAGGTATTTCAGAGGGTGGTAAGACAGGTCTTACATCATTCACCGTTGGGGTCCTATTTTTATTATCACTTTTCTTTGGAGGACTTGTTGGAGTTGTTCCATCTGAGGCAACAGCACCAGCCCTTGTAATCGTTGGCGTTTTAATGATGACTGCAGTTAAGAATATAGATTTTGATGATTTTACAGAAGCGCTTCCTGCATTCTTTACAATTGCGATAATGCCATTCAGCTACAGCATAGCAAATGGAATTGCAGCAGGAATAATATTCTATCCGATAATGAAGATAGTAACAGGAAGACAAAAAGAAGTTCATCCAATACTTTATATACTTGCTGTTCTATTTATATTAAGATTTACTATGTTCCCCCATTAGAATTAACATACAAAAAGGCTGCCTTGACTTATAAGTTAAGGGAGCCTTTTTCGTTATGGGTTTAAATAATAATACGGACATATGTGCCGTCGTGGCTTTGTATGTTTACTAATTCTAAACCCTTGTATCTTTTTAGTTCATCAAAAGCGTTTGAGAGAGCATCCCAGTCTATGGAATTTATATAAATCAGGGCTTCTTCTTCGGTAACATATTTTTTAGCCATTTTGCCTCCAAACCTTATAAAAAATTTTATTAAAGATGCAGGCAGAATTATGGGTAATTTAAAGTTCATGTCAGGCGTTTTTAGTATAATCTTCATAATTTCACCTTATTCAATGCAGACTTCTACTATATCGCCATTTGCGCTTTTAACTTCAACGAATTTGCCTTCTAAACCACTTTCAAGGGCTTCAAGTATAGCGTTCATATCAAAGTTTGCGTATTGGTGCTCTCCCATTGGGATTGGAATCTTACCAGTAGCCTTTAAAAATGCCTTTGCAACTTTTACAGGAATGTTTACATTTACATTGTCTCCCTGCTGTGAAAGAACCTTAACCTTTAGTGCCTTTTCATCATAACTTACCATAACCTTTTCTTCCTTTTTGTAGAGAGCCTCGATTAGCTCAGTAGCCTTCTCTGAGCCTATTTTTCCCTCCTCCATCATCCTTAAAATTCTTGAGATTTCTTCCTTCACAAAAATTCCCCCTTTAAATTTATTCGTTTTTTAACATCTTTATTGCTTCATCGGGTGTTATTTCACCCTTTTCAAGCATATCCAATACGTCCTTATCGCTTTCTGTCTTTGACCTTGTTGAGTAACCGAGCGACTGAATAACTTCATCAAGTTTGGCTCTTACCGTTGGGTATGAGATGGAAAGCTCCTTTTCAACATCCTTTATGTTTCCGCGGCACTTTATGAATACTTCAACGAAATTTAACTGTTCTTTAGTCAGGCATACAAGATTGGAAAATTCAAAGTCGTTTTCTATTTTTGTCCCGCATTTTTTGCAGTTAAGTTGAGTAACATTCAGCTTATTATCGCAAATCGGGCAGCGTGTAATTACTTTATATCCCATATAACCACCTTCCTTAATTTTGATTATACTATTAAAAATTAAAAATATCAACATATAAATTAAAAAAATTAATTACTAAATTAAAAATATTAATATTATATGTCCTGTTGATTTAAAATATATGATTTGAAATTAAAAAGATAACTTGCTACAGCTATTTTTCGATATAAAAAATACTACTGCGCTATTTTTAGTGCAGTAGTATTTTCTCAATGTCAATTTAATTTTTATGCTAAAACTTCTTCTTTTTGGTCAAGAACCATTTGAGCAATGTTATTAGCATGGTCGCCAACTCTTTCAAGGTTGCTTAATATATCAAGGAATACTGTTCCGCTTACTGGATTACAAATGCCTCTTGAAAGTCTGTCGATATGGTCCTCTCTGTATCTCTTTTCAAGCTCGTCTATCTTTCCTTCAGCTTCAAGTGCATCTTCTGCTTTTACAAAATCATACTTTTCGAGCGCATCTATTGATGAATCTATTGCAAATTTTACTGTCTCATACATTTCATTAAGCTGTGATATTGCTGATTCTGAGAATGGAAGCTTGTTGTCCATCTTGTAAACAGCAAGTTCAGCTAAGTTATCCGCATGGTCGCCAACTCTTTCAATGTCATTTACTACGTGGAATAGCCCAGAAACCAGTTCAGAGTGTTCTTCTGAAAGAGGGGTGCTTGAAAGTGCAACCATAAAGCCTGTTATTTCTCTTTCAAGGAAGTTAATAACCTCTTCAGTCTTAAATACATTCTTAATTGCGTTTTCGTCCTCATTAACTATTGCATCAATTGAAGTTGTAAGGTTCTTTGAAGCAAGTCTGCCCATTCTAACAACTTCTTTAACAAGCTGGCCAACAGCAATTGAAGGAGTTTCAAGAAGTCGTCTGTCAAGGTGTTCAAGCGCCATAACATCTTCCTTCTCTTCCTTGCCTGGAACCAACCAGTTTACAAACTTAACAAGGAATACTATGAACGGTGCTTGAATAAATACGTTTGAAATATTGAATATAGTGTGGGCATTTGCAATTTGTCTTTTAACATCTCCACCTAATATCGGAATTAGATTTACTACTATTGGTAATATGGCCATAAATATTAGTGTTCCGATTAGGTTAAATGCTAAGTGAATTAAAGCAGCTCTCTTTGCATTTTTATTTGTTCCAATGCTTGCAAGCATTGCAGTTACGCAAGTTCCTATGTTGTCTCCAAACAATATTGGCAGGGCAACTGTTAAAGGAAGAGCATTAAGGCCTGCAAGTGCCTGTAAAATACCAATTGTAGCACTACTGCTTTGGACAACTACAGTCATACCAACTCCAACTAAAACTCCCATTATAGGATGTTGGCCAATAGTGATGATTAAATTTTTAAATTCTTCAACTTCGGTTAATGGCTTCATTGATTTTTCCATCATCTTCATACCAACGAAGAGCATACCGAAACCGAGTATTATTTCACCTAAATCCTTTGTCTTCTTTCTCTTGCCAAACATAACCATTAATGTTCCGATAGCAAGGACGAGTGGAGCTATATCTGTCAGTTTAAATGCTATAAGCTGTGCTGTCATTGTTGTTCCAATGTTTGCACCCATTATAACTCCAGCTGCCTGGAAAAGGTTCATAAGTCCAGCGTTAACAAATCCAACAGTCATGACAGTTGTAGCACTGCTGCTTTGGATTATAGCAGTAACAAATGCTCCAACTAAGATTGCAAGAACTCTGTTTCTTGTTAGAGTTTCAAGTATCTTTTTTAGCTTGTTTCCTGCAGCCTTTTGAAGACCGTCTCCCATCATCTTCATACCAAAGATGAATAGTCCAAGTCCTCCTAAAAGCTCAAAAATATTTTTGTAGCTCATACCTTACCTCCATCATAACGATATTATTCCTATTATAGGATAACATCCTATTGTTAAATATGTGTTAAATAGAAGTTAATTTTATGTCGAAATTAAGTATCAATTTGCGATGGAGTATTGGTTGTCTAACAATTTAAAATTGTCTTTAATACCATCGGTCATATAAATTTTTTTGTCCTTAGTCACGAATATTGCTTCAATTCCATCCAGTTTTTTAACAAATTCCATTCCATCCTTTAAGCCTAATGAAAATACTGTCGTCGATAGGGCATCCCCGTCAACTGATTTTTTTGAAATTATTGAAACGCTAAGAAGGTCATTATCAACTGGGTATCCAGTAAAAGGATTTAAAATATGATGATATGTCTTGCCATTATCCTCAAAATATCTTTCGTATATCCCAGACGTTACAACTGACATATCGCTAACTTCAATGTTTCCAAGTATTTCTCCTCTCGCCTTAAAAGGAGTTTGAATTCCTATTTTATACTTGCTTCCATCAGGTTTTTTGCCAAGGGCATAAACATTTCCACCAAGGTTTATTATTGCACTCTTTATTCCATTTTCCTTAAGAGTTTCAGCTAACACATCGGCGGCATATCCCTTTGCAATACCACCAAGGTCGATTAGCATTTCGTCCCCTGTTAATTTTACTGATTTACTGCTCTCATCAGTTTGAACGTTCTTGTAATTTACTAAATTCTTTGCCCATTCAATTTCATCCTTGTTTGGAATTTTCGCATTGTCCGTCCCTATACCCCATATTTTAACCAAAGGTCCTATTGTTATATCAAATCTACCACCGGATAAATCTGAATAATATAGCCCCTTTTGAATAACATTAAAAGTATCATCTGAAACTTTAACAAAGCTACCGATATTTTTTGAAATAGATAAGGTTTCAGTTCCTTCGATATTGATGCTAAACTTATTTTCAAGGTCCTTTATTCTATCAAAGGCTTTATTGAATATTTCGTCGCTTGCTTTATTATAAATTTTAATCGTAACTACCGTTCCCATGTAAAAGTCAGTCTTTGAAACTGGTTCATAATTTGCCTTATTGCATCCAGTAAATATAAATGTTATAAAAAGTATAAAAAAAGCTATTTTTTTCATACCATCATCCTTTCAAAAATTAAGCTGCCCATATGGGCAGCCATTATTTTGTAGCCATTTCAAGTGCCTTTTTAACAGCTTCCTTATATTTTTCTGAGCTGTTTGTAACTCCAGTAAATGTGTCTACATCAGCTGAATTTTTTTCAACGAACCTCTTAGCCATTTCTTCGTTAGCAGTTTTTGCTTCCTTTAATGGATAAGTAGAATAGTCCTTTATTTTACCGTCTTCTCCAACTTCCTGAAGAACTACTTTAGTAATCTTGTCATCTTGAATTGTTACATAAGCAAGAGCATATCCCTGCTTAGCATTTTGGTCTGAACTTGCAAGGAATGTTCCATTTAAGTATTTTTTTGCATCCTTTTCTTTGCTTGCCATTTCAAGAGCACGTGCAACTGCTTGCTTATATTTTTCTGAGCTGTTTGTAACTCCAGTAAATGTGTCTACGTCAGCTGAATTTTTTTCAACGAACCTTTTAGCCATTTCTTCGTTGGCAGTTTTTGCTTCCTTCATTGGATAATTTGCATAATCCTTAAGTTTTCCAAGTTCATTTACTTCGTATAATTTTACTTCAGTTATTTTATCTTCTTTTATAGTTACTTCTGCATAAGCATAACCCTTTGATTCTGGAGTTGCATCTGAATATGCAGTGTATGTGCCATCGTTATACTTAGCACTTGTAGTTGTTGTGTTGTTTGATGTGTTATTTGTATTTGTGTTTGTTTCACTTGTTGTCTTACTTCCACATGAAGCTAAAAGCGACAACGTAAGTAGAGTTGATAAAAGTATACCTAGAATTTTTTTCACAGTAACCCCTCCGTTTGTTAATATTTGAACAATAAAAGTTAAATTTTCTTAATTATATTTTAACATGAAAAAAAATTAAAATCAATTGATAATTTTTATTGAAATAATTATTAAAAAGATTTAATATATAATTAACATGATTTTTTAAACGGGGGTGCTATTATGGCTCAAAAAATAGTAGTTCTGGGTGCCGGATATGGCGGGGTAAGAGCTGCGAAACTATTAAATAAGAAACTTAAGAAAAAAGCTGAAATTTATTTAATCGACAAAAATCCATATCATACCCTTATGACAGAACTTCATGAGGTTGCTGGAGGGAGAGTTGAAGAGGATGCTGTTAGGGTTGAACTCAGCAGAATGTTCCATAGGACTGATGTAAATGTAATTATTGACGAAATAACCGATATTAATTTTAACGAGAGAAAGTTAGTATCAAATAACTCAGTCTATGAATACGACTACCTAATAATCAATATTGGAAGCGAACCAGCATATTTTGGAGTTAAGGGAGTTAAGGAATATGGATTCTCGCTCTGGTCGTTAGATGATGCGGTTGAAATAAGAAGACATATAATAGATATGTTTGAAAGGGCATCAAAGACAACAAGCGTAGAAGAAAGAGCCAAGCTATTGACATTTGTTGTTGCAGGTGCTGGATTTACAGGAGTTGAAACAGCTGGTGAACTTGCTGAATTTAGAAAGGAATTGTGCTATAAGTATAACATAGATGAAAAAGAAGTGAGAGTTATACTCGTTGAGGCGCTCGATAGAATACTTACCACATTAAACGAAAGATTGGTTTCAAAGGCTAAATACTATATAAATAAATTGAATATAGAGCTTAGAACAAACTCTCCAATCGTTGAAGTTATGGAAGATAAAATACTTCTTAAGGGTGGAGATGAAATAAACACAAGGACTTTAATATGGACATGTGGTGTTCAAGGAAGCAGCTTTGCATCAAAACTCAATCTTACAATGGGTAAAAGAGGAAGAATACTTACAAACGAATACATGCAGAGCGTTGACCACAAAAATGTATATGTTATAGGAGATATAAGCTATTTAGAGGAAAACAATGTTGGAATACCACAAATAGTTGAAACGGCACTACAAACTGCAGATGTTGCAGCCAAAAATATAATTGCAGACATTGAAGGAAAGGAAAAGGAAAAGTTTAAGTCGAATTATCATGGATTCATGGTATCGATAGGTTCAAGATACTGCGTTGCAACATTGATGGGAAGAGATTTGACAGGATTTTTAGCTATGGCTGCAAAGCATCTTGTTAATATGCATTATTTATTTGGCATTGGTGGTTTATTGCTCATTTGGGATTACTTCAAACATCATTTTATGGATATAAAAGATAATAAGTCCATGGTTGGAGGACATTTTGCAGATAAGACTCCAACATTCTGGTTAGTGCCTCTAAGACTTTATATAGGCGTTCTATGGCTATTAGAAGGTATTGGAAAGGTAAAGGATGGTTGGTTAAATCCAAACAATATATTCATAGTTGCTACTTCTAATGTAAGCGGTGCATCACAGGCTGCCGATGCTGCAACCCAAGCATCACAGGTTGCTACGCAGGTTGTTCCATTATTAAAGCAGCCACCAGAATTATATACACAATTTATGCATATATTTGTTGAACCTTTTGCCTATATATTCCAAGTTATGGTTGTGCTTGGAGAGTTGGGAATAGGGTTGGCGCTTATAGGTGGATTATTTACAACGCTTGCTTCACTTGCTTCAATATTCCTATGCTTTAACTTTATTTTATCTGCTATGGCAGGCAAGGAAATACTATGGTATATATTTGGAGCAATTCCGCTTATGGGTGGAGCAGGACGTGCATTTGGACTTGACTATTATGTAATTCCATGGTTCTATAGATTATGGGAGAAGACGTTTAGAGGCAAGATGAACTTTAAACTTAAAAAGAGGGGAATATATGAAAAGGCTTGAAATAATAATTATAGTTATAACGCTGATATTAGCAGGTTCAATTCAGGTAGCACATTTTTATATGAATAGAAACGCAGGAAAATATGTGAATATATACAAGGATGCAAAACTGTATACAAGCCTTAAAATTAACGAAAATAAGACGATTGAAATTAAGGATGCCGATGATATCAATATAATTGTAGTTGAAAACGGCAAAGTATATATGAAGGATGCGAACTGCAGCGATAAGGTTTGTGTTGATACTGGGATTATAACTGGGGCAGGTCAGAGTATCATCTGCCTGCCCCATAAAATTGTCGTAGAAATAGCAGGCGAAAGAAAAGGAATAGACGATTCTGCTTATTGAGGTGTATAGGATGAAACTAAGAAGGATAATTTTGGGTGCCATTCTAACTTCTATGGCCCTTTGTCTTTTTATAATTGAATCATTTATTCAGCTTCCATTTGCATTTCCAGGGGCTAAAATAGGACTTGCTAATATAATATCTGTAATATCGCTTTATCTTTTAAGTCCTGTGGAGACTATGATAATAATAATACTAAGAGTTTTTCTTGGGACAATATTGACAGGGAATTTATCTTCATTTCTTTTTAGCCTTTCCGGTGCAATGCTGAGCTTTTCAATGATGTTTATAGCAATGAAAGTTTTAAAGGACAGGGCAAGCGCTGTAGGAGTTAGTATGATTGGAGGCATATCCCATAACATTGGACAAGTTTTAGTGGCTATGTTAATACTGCAAAATATAAATATATTCTGGTATCTTCCATTCCTGTTGATAACAGGATTGGTTACAGGAATCTTTATAGGATTTACAGCAAAATATCTTATAGAGCATTTAAGAAAGATAAATGTCAATTATATGATAAAAGGGTGATTAGATGGCTAATTTCTGGGGAGAATATCCTTTTTTAGTAGATGAGCTTGAAAAAGTAAAAAGGATAATACTTAAAAAGATAAGAAACAGCGATAAAACAATAGAGGAAGCTTTAACCGAGGTTTTTGCCAAGAACGGCAAGATGTTAAGACCTGCATTTGTTATTTTATCTGCGCAATTCGGTGATTATAAGTCGGAAAAAATACTCAATATAGCAGCTGCAGTTGAGATGTTTCATAATGCGACTTTAATTCACGATGATATACTTGATAATTCTGTATTTAGAAGAAATATAAAAACTGTTCAGAATAAGTATGGACAGAATTATGCTGTTATTATAGGGGATTTTCTTCTTGCAAGGTGTATTGGGCTATTAACAACTTGTGAAAAGATTGATGTCCTAAAGGATACAGTTAAAAGCATGGAGAGGTTATGCATTGGCGAGATACATCAGTTTAACATTAAGGGCAAGGTGGATGTGTCTATTAATTCATATCTTAAACGTATTGCGTCTAAAACAGCAGTATTATTTGCTTTAAGTTTTTATATTGGAGCCATTGAGTCGAATTGTGAAAGAAAAATTTCAAACATTCTAAAGGAAACAGGTTTTAATATTGGAATGGCATTTCAAATAAAAGATGACATACTTGATATGGTAGGCGAAGAAGAGATAATAGGGAAGAAGGTTGGAAACGATATTAAAGAGGGGATTTATACTTTACCTATTCTTTATGCTATTAATGAAGATGGATATTTGAAAAATTTACTCTCTAAGGGTAATTTGTCTGAAGAAGAAATTAATGAAGTTATAAGGATAACAAATGACAAGGGTGGAATAAAAAAGGCTGAAGAATTAGCCGATAGATATACAGAAAGAGCATTAAGATTGATTGATAAATTGCCAGAAGCACAGGCTAAAAGTATTTTAAAAGAATCAGCAAACAAGCTTTTAAAGAGGGATTATTAAGATAGACCGATAAATAGAAACCCTAAAGCCCCAAATAGACAAATTTTTGTCATTTTGAACGTAAATGACAGTTTAATTTGTAAATTATTAGAAGTATAATATACTTATAATATGACGAAGGGGGTTTTTTATGGGTTTACTTTTTTTGTGGATAGCAGTGGCGATAGCAGGAATTATTGCTGATATTGTAACTAGCGGATATGTATTTTTTGTTTTTACCGTTGGTTCTATTTTTGCAATAATTTCGGGTATGTTTGGTGCTGCCTATGCTGTTCAGATTATTGTATTTTTAATTGTAAGCGCTGCGACATTTGGAGTAAGTTATCCTATAATTAAAAGGACGATTAAGCAAACTGTAAATAAGACTCTGAGAATGGAGGAAGAATATATAGGAAGAGAACTTGTAGCTGATGAAGACATAGCAGATAAGGCTCTTGTTAAAATTGAAGGCATATACTGGACTGTAAAAAATTTAAACGGGGTTATCAAAAAAGGAGACAAAATTAAGATTGTTGGCATTGAAGGCAATAAAATATTAGTTGAAAAGGTTGAAGGGGGTATATAAATGAACATTATTGCAAATATTTTTCTTATTTTTGTAGGTTTAATAGTATTGATGATTATAGTATCGGCAATCAGGGTTGTTAATACTGGTTATCTTTATGTAGTTGAAAGGTTTGGACAATTCCACAGAATATTAGAGCCAGGCTGGCATTTTTTAATTCCAATAGCTGATTTTGTTCGTGCAAAGGTTTCAACAAAACAGCAAATACTTGATATTGAGCCACAGTCGGTTATAACAAAGGATAATGTTAAGATATCTATCGACAACGTAATTTTCTATAAGGTTATGGATGCCAGATCAGCTATTTATAATATTGAAAATTACAGGTCGGGTATTATATATTCAACCATAACTAATATGAGAAACATTGTTGGTAACATGTCACTTGATGAGGTTTTATCAGGACGTGACAAAATAAACAATGAGCTTTTACGGGTTGTAGATGAGATAACAGATGCTTATGGTATTAAGATACTTTCAGTTGAAATTAAGAATATAATTCCACCTGCTGAGATTCAACAGGCTATGGAAAAGCAGATGAAGGCAGAAAGAGACAAAAGAGCAGCAATACTTCAGGCAGAGGGTGAAAAACAAAGCTCCATTGCAAGGGCAGAAGGTTTAAAACAGGCAAGAATTCTTGAGGCGGAAGCTGAAAAGGAAGCAAACATCAGAAGAGCTGAGGGACAAAAGCAGGCACAGCTCTTAGAAGCAGAAGGAAAAGCCATGGCAATTCAACGTATTGCAGTTGCACAGGCTGAAGCCATTAATACTGTAAACAAAGCTATAATAGAATCTGGAACTAACGAAGTTGTAATTGCTCTAAAGCAGGTTGAGGCCCTTCAAGAAATGGCCAAGAACCCAGCAAACAAAATCATTCTTCCTAATGAAGCAATTTCAACGCTTGGGAATATTGCAGCAATCGCAGAAACACTTAAAAAATAATGATAAGTTAAACCCCCATGAATTATTTCGTGGGGATTTATTTATGCCTTTTTTAAAAAATTTTTTTCAAATTCAGTTTTTACAACTGGCTTTCCAATAAAGTAGCCCTGAATTTTGTCTATGTTAAAATGTTTTAACACTACAAGCTGTCTTTCGTTTTCAACACCTTCGACTATAATTGAAATATCAAGTGCTTTTGCAAGATGGGCTATAGATTTTATTATTTCAAGATTTTTAGTGTTTTCTATGTCGTTTATAAGAGACCTATCTACCTTTATTAAGTCGATAGGGAGTCTGCTTATATATATAAGAGAAGAATATCCTGTCCCAAAATCGTCTATTGCAATTTTAACTCCAAGTCTCTTTATTTTATTCAATATATCAGCCACTCTGTCAATATCTTCAAGAGCCTCATCTTCTGTGATTTCTAATATAAGGCTATTTGGTTCAAGATTTAATTCTTTTAATGTATTTTCTATATAGCTTATAAAGTTACTATCTATTAATTGTTTAAAAGAAGTATTAACTGAAATAGTAAAATCCTTATATCCCATTTCATGCCAAACTTTGCATTGCTTACATGACTCCTTTAATACCCAGTTATCTATATCTACAATTAGACCTAATTCTTTTGCTATGGGGACAAATTGATTTGGAGGTATTATTTTATCGCCCTTTCTCCACCTGATTAATCCCTCAGCTCCAGTTACTTTGTTCTCATTTATATTATAAATAGGTTGGTAGTTGATTAAAAATTCTTCGTTTTCAAGTGCTTGCTTCAAATTGTTTATAAGATATACATTTGTCATGGCCTTTTCATTCATAGATGGATCAAAGTAACAATATTTTGTTTTATTTTTCTTGGCTTCATACATTGCAATTTCAGCGTTTTTTAATATTGCTTGCATTGAATTTGCATCCTTAGGAAATTCAGCAATTCCAATTGATGCGCTCACAAATAAATTTTCATTCTTAAAATGAAGAGGTTTTTCAAAAATACCAATTATATCATTGATTGCATTTTGAATCCTATATGTTCCATGAAGATTTTCAAATATTAGAAGAAATTCATCACCGCCAATCCTTGAAATAAATGCATTTCGTTTAAATAAAGTTCTTATGCGCTTTGCGATATATTTAATTATTATGTCCCCAAAATCATGACCATAGACATCGTTTATATTTTTGAAATTGTCTATATCTATAAGGAACGTAGTAAATTTAATATTTTTCTTTATCAAAGTATCTATTTGACTCATTGAGTGTTGCCTATTTGGCATCTGGGTCAGTTGGTCAAAATATGCAAGATGGTATATTTCATCAATGCTTTCTCTTAACTTTTCATTGGATTCATGAAGGTTATCAAGCATTAGATTTATATTTTTTGAAAAAAGTGCAATTTCATCCTTACCTTTTACAGGTATTCTCAATGAATAATTTGATGTTTTTGTTATATTATTTATGATATTTTGAATATGGAGAATTCGATTGAATACATCTTTTTTTAACTTATATAACAGTACGCTTACAACAAGACCTACAAATAATAAATATAATATTAATAGTATTTTAAGATTTTTAAGCGTTTCTAAATAATATTGCCTGTTTATTTCGAGGATAAATGTTGAGGATGGCTTGTTTAATACATCTTTAAAACTTAAATAAGCTGTTATAGTATCATAATCCTTAATTGTCTTATTTTCAATAATGCTAGAACTTAATATAGAGTTAATATCCAGTGCGGTTGCATTCTTGATTTCTTCAATTTCTTCAGGGTTTATATATTTTCCCACAATATAGTAACCATTATAGTTATCATAATCATCGCTTTTTGTTATTTTTTGAATGCTTAACAAAACCGGTGTGTTATTAATAAAATTTATTCCAGAAGAATCAGCGGTATTTTTTATTATAAATTCTTCCAGGATAGGTTTAATAGAATGATTAATTGACTTATTTAATTGAATATCCATATTGCTATTTTGGTTATATCTTTCATATAATATATTTCCATTTCTATCCGTTATAAATATAAAATTAATTCCGTTTTTATCAAAAGATATATCGTAATAATAGTTAGATGTTATGTAATCGGTATTTTTATTAATCACAAAGTTATAGGTTTCATCCCATTTTGAATAATCTAAGGATAAATTATATATCAAATTGAGTTCATTGTTAACGTGCCTGTTTAACCTTTTTATATCAGAATTTGCAATTGAATCTTCTAATTTATAAATTGGTTCAAGGATAAAATAATTTGATGCACCTATTATAAATAATAAAACTGATGTAACTGTAATGGTGATATATATCAATATTTTATTAATTATGCTCATACTTGTTCCTCCGAAGTAACAGTGATTAGATAAACTTCAAAATATTTCCCAAATAAAACTATTCATATTATAATACAAAACTTATTTTAAGAAAACAAAAATATTGCAATTTATAAAAAATTGTGATAATATCATTTTAGGAAACGTTTCCAAGAGGTGATAAAATGACAGCTACAATAAAGGATGTAGCCAAAAAAGCAGGGGTAGGATTAGGAACTGTATCAAGGGTATTGAATAATCACCCTTCGGTATCAGAGGAAACTAAAAAAAAGGTATTAGAAGCAATCAAGGAACTTGATTATAATCCAAATGCTATAGCAAGAAGTTTAAAGATTAAATCTACTAATTCAATTGGGGTTATGATTCCAGATATTTCAAGTGCCTTTTATTCTGATATAGTTAGAGGAATAGAGGATATTGCCAATAAATATAAATATAATATAATCCTTTTAAATACAGATTTAAAAAGAGAAAAGGAAAAAGAAGCATTAATCACTTTAAAGGAAAAGAAAGTGGATGGCATTTTATTTATCAGTAATACGATAAACGATAAATTGAAAAAGGATTTTAGAAAAATTAATATTCCGGTTGTTTTAATTGCAACCAAGGACAAAAACGAAGAATTCCACAGCGTTACTATAGATAATGAAGAAGCTGCTTATAAGGCTACCGAGTATCTGATTAAGCTCGGGCACAATAAAATTGCAATGCTTGCAGGTAAAAACGATGATCCTAATGCTGGTATCCCAAGAATAGAAGGATATAAAAGAGCACTAACAGAAAATAAAATTGCAGTCAGGGAAGATTATATTTTTCATGGAGATTATAAATTCAAAAGCGGCTTTCAAAATATGCTAAAGATTATTAAATTAAAAGACAAGCCTAGTGCAATATTTGCTGCATCGGATACTATGGCAGTTGGTGCTGCCTCATGTGCAATGCAGCACGGATTTAAAATACCCGATGATTTTTCGCTTATTGGATTCGATGGAATAGAACTTGCACAGTATTTTTATCCTCCAATTACTACCATTAAGCAGCCGAGATACGAAATGGGAGCTAAGGGGATGGAAAAACTATTAAAGCTAATACAGGGTGAAGAAATAGAAAAAGGAGAAGTTCTTGAGTTTGAACTAGTTGAAAGAAGCTCATGCAAATTAAAGGGGGATTGAGAATGAAGTTTTTGAAAAAAAATGCCTTTGAAATCATTCTAATACTTCCACTTGCACTGTATATTCTTGGATTTACTATTTTACCAATATTTAAAACTATTCTTCTGAGCTTCCAGGATAAAGATACAGGGGCAATTGGAATTACTACTTATCAATATTTGTTTGCTAAAAAGGATTTTAGGATGGCAATATTTAACACGATTGCAGTTACGTTTGTTGGTTTAACTTTTCAACTTGTGGTTGGTCTTTTTATTGCAATGGCACTAAAGTATGAATTTAGAGGAAAGGGACTTGTAAGATCTTTAGTTTTACTTCCGATGGGTGTTCCGACCCTTGTTTCTGGTGTTACTCTACTTTATATATTTGGAACACAGGGTTACTTAAACAAATTGCTCTATACGTTAGGAATAATATCAAAGCCTATAGCGTGGACTTCGGGGGGGATAAAAAATATATTTGTTATTGCAATTGCAGACTCATGGAAGGTACTGCCGGTAGTGGTGCTTTTGCTTTTGGCTGGTTTGGAATCGATTCCATCAGAAGTTTATGAGGCAAGTGCAATCGATGGGGCATCGAAAACTCAGACATTTTTTAGCGTTACATTGCCTTTATTAAAGCCATCTATAACTATGACCATGATTTTAAGAGCAGTTGACTCATTTAGAATATTTGAACTTCCAAAAATACTTGCAGGAAGAGTTACTCCATTCCTTGCAACATATGCCTATGATGAATACTCATACAACAACTTAAATGCTTCAGCGGCTTCGTCTACTATTCTATTGCTGATTATAATAATATTTATGTTCTTATACTTCAGAATCGTTGACCGAGGGGAGGGAGTAAGACATGGCAAATAATAAATTACTTGGTAAATCGATGTTTTACATGGGAATAATAATCATTGTTTTATTTATGATAATTCCTGTATATATACTATTTAGGGTATCGTTTGCAGTTCCGGAAGATGTTTTAACTTCCAGCCCTAAATTTTTAATTACAAGGTTTGAGTTTAAACATTGGGAGCAGGTGTTTAAGTCGGGTAACTTGTGGCCTCCCCTCTACAAGAGTTTTATAGTGGCGACATTGACTATGATTTTAGCGTTAATTGTTTCTGCACCTGCTTCCTATGCTATTTCAAGGTTTGATAGAAAAATAAAATATGGAATAATACTAACACTTTTCTTTACAAGAATGTTTCCAAACGTAGGAATTGCACTTCCTATTTCTGTAACATTTTTAAAATGGAATTTGCTCGATAAAAATATAGGGTTGGTGCTTGCACATCTTATAGAACAGCTGCCATTTATAGCGTGGATTTTAGTTTCAACATTTGAAACGATTCCATTGGACTTGGAGGAGGCGGCATCAATCGATGGTGCGGGCAGAATAAGAACTTTATTAAAAATAGTATTGCCAGTAGCTGCTCCAGGGCTTGCGGTAGCTGCGATGTTTACATGGCTTAATTCATGGAATGAATTCACCTACGCACTATATCTTTCGCTAACAACAAAGACGTTGCCTTTACAGATTTACTACTATGTTTTAAGAGGTGGTTTCTTCCAGCAGGCTGCATATTCAACTATACTAACAATTCCTGTTTTAATAATTACTTTTGCACTGCAAAGATATATAAGGTCGGATTACCTAGGCGGTGCGATAAAGGGTTAAAAACTGCCATGTGCAGTTAAAATAAATATTAAAGGGGGATTATAGATGAAACTCAAAAAACTTATTGCTATTCTACTATCTGTATCTTTAGTTATGAGTTTATTTGCAGGCTGCAGCAAAAAAGAAGCTGAAAAGCCAGCAGAGCCAACAACTCTAAGAATCACAATGGGTCTTGGAGAAGAAGAATGGAAGGTTATGAGGGAAGATATTTTCCCAGCATTCGAACAGGCTAACAACTGCAAGATTGAAGCTGTTCAAGTAGAATCAGGCGACGTTGTTAAAAAGCTTGAAGCTATGAAGCAAGCAGGAAAAACAGAAATAGACCTTATTGCTCAGGACAATATGGCACTTGCTCCACTTGTAGATAAGGGACTTGTTGAAGATATTTCAGAATTCAGAAGCAGAATTCCAGCAGAAATAATTCCTTCTCTTGTTTCAGTTGGAGAATTTGATGGAAAGCTATACTTCTTCCCATTCAGACCAAACGTTGAAATTAATTTCTATAACGAAGCAAAGTTAAGTCAATATGGACTAAAGCCTCCAACAAATTGGGACGAATTATTAAATGTAGCTAAAACATTAAAAGAAAAGGAAAAGGTAGGCAAAGTTGGTATTAAGGCAGTATTCGATGGAAATACTACAGTTCAATTGTTTGAATTCATAAGACAAGCAGGCGGGGACCCACTTGTATTAAACGATGAAGGAAGTGTTAAGGCTTATACATTCTTAAAACAATTATGGCCATACCTTTCACCAGATTCATTGAAGGCTGACTGGAATACAACTAACAGATTCCTTGCAGAAGAATCGATGTATCTTGCAGCTAACTGGCCATTTGGAGTTAATGTAATAGTTAAGGACGGCGGAAAGAAGGAAATAAAGGCTTACGGCGGATTTGCAGGACCTGTTAAGGCTTCAAAGGTTCTTGGAGGAGACGTTCTTGGAATTCCAGTAGGTTCACCAAATAAGGAATTGGCATTGAAATTCATTGAATACTTAATGTCAAAGGAAGTTCAAGAAAAGCTTGCTTCAAAACTTGCATGGCCATCAGCAAGAACAGATGCTTATGCACAGGTTGAAGATTGGCAAAAGCCATATTTTGATGCTATAAATGAAGCAATGAAGGTTGCTGAACCAAGACCAAACCTTGTTTACTGGGCAGATGTTGACAAGGCAGTTAACGATGCTTTAAAAGAAATAGTTGTTGACGGCAAGGACGTTAAGGCTACTCTTGACAAGTATCATAATGTTATCGAGGAAGCTAAGAAAAAAGCTGGCAAGTAATGATTTGGCATGCCTTGTGCATGCCAAATTTTATAAAGAAAGGGGATGCTGCAATGAATGAGCTAAAAAATGATATTCTACTTGATGAATGGAAAATTATTGAGGAAACTTTTGATTTGGACAATAGCCTAAAAAATGAAACATTATTTTCAATTGGTAACGGATATATTGGTATGAGGGGCAATTTTGAAGAAGGTTTGAAGGATAAAAGGTATACAGTTGAAGGAACGTATTTGAATGGATTTTATGATACCCATCAAATAAAATACGGCGAAAAGGCATATGCTTTCCCGGAAATTGGTCAGACTATGCTTAATGTATTGAATGCAAAGGTTATTAAAGTTATAGTCGACGATGAAGAGTTTAATATGTCAGAATCAATAATACAAAAATATAGAAGAGAGCTTGATTTCAAGGAAGCAACACTTAAAAGGGAAGTAGTATGGAAGACAAAAACTGGTAAGGAAGTAGAAATAAAAACAGAAAGATTGGTTAGTTTTAATGAAAAACACCTTGCAGCAGTTAGATTAATAGTTAGGCCTTTAAATTTTGACGGTAAAATTAAAATTGTTTCACTAATAGATGGAGATGTCAAGAATCTTTCTGCTGAGGACGACCCAAGGGTTGGTTCGGGTATTTCAGGAAGACCACTTAAAATTGACGAAAAAAGTGCGGCTGAAAATAGACTGAAGATGACTGCAATGACTAAGAACTCAAATTTTAAGCTGCTTTGTATTGTAGATAATATAATAAACACTGAAGATGGATATAACACAAATGTAATTGAGGATGATTATAAAATAGGACTTATTTATGATATAAATGCTAATAGAAATAAAGAAACAGTGTTAGATAAATATATAACCTATGCTACAACAAGAGATTATAATGAAAATGAAGCTGAAAATAAGGCTGTTGAAGTTTTAAATAAAGCAACAGAAGCTGGATTCAATAGAATAAAGGAAGAACAGGGGCTATACTTGAAAAAATTCTGGGATATGGCTGATATAGAAATATACGGGGATTTGTTTTTACAGCAAGGTATTAGGTTTAACATGTTCCATATTCTACAATCTGTTGGTAGAGACGGATTTACTAATATAGCAGCCAAGGGATTGACAGGCGAAGGCTATGAGGGGCACTATTTCTGGGATACGGAAATGTATATAATTCCTTTGTTCACTTATACAAAGCCGGAAGTTGCAAGGAAACTGCTTGAATATAGATACAATACTTTAGATAAGGCAAGGGAAAGAGCACGACAAATGTCACACAACAAGGGGGCTCTTTATCCTTGGAGAACAATAAATGGTGAAGAATGTTCGGCATATTATCCAGCATCAACGGCACAATATCATATAAATGCTGATATTGCCTACGCTATTAAAAAGTATTTTGAAGCCACTGGGGACTATGAATTCCTTGTAAATTATGGAGCGGAAATATTGTTTGAAAC
The DNA here is from genome assembly GCF_001440545.1 of Caloramator mitchellensis. Lineage (NCBI taxonomy): Bacteria > Bacillati > Bacillota > Clostridia > Eubacteriales > Clostridiaceae > Caloramator > Caloramator mitchellensis. The sequence goes on along the minus strand of NZ_LKHP01000007.1, from coordinate 57,926 downwards.
AGCAAGGATATTTGCTGATTTGGGGCACTATGCAGAAGGTAAAGGCTTTTGCATTGATGGAGTAACAGGACCTGACGAATATACTGCAGTCGTTAACAACAACGCCTACACTAATATAATGGCAAAGGACCACCTGGATTTTGCATATTATGTGTCCAATTTATTAAAAGAAAAATATGAAAATATTTATTACAAACTAAAGGAAAAAATACAACTTGATGAAAGTGAAATTGCTGAATGGAAAAGAGCAGCGGATAATATGTATATACCATATGATGAAAGATTAAAAATACACGCTCAGGATGACACATTCCTAAATAAAAAAGTTTGGGACTTTGAAAATACTCCAAAGGAAAAATATCCTCTTCTTTTAAATTATCATCCGCTTGTTATTTATAGACATCAAGTATGCAAACAGGCTGACTGGGTTCTTGCTCTTTTCCTACATGGTGAAAAATTCGATAAAGAGCAAAAGATTAGGGATTATGAATATTATGAAAAGGTTACAACGCATGATTCATCGTTATCTCCATGTGTATTCAGTATAGTTGCCTGCGATATAGGTTACACTGAAAAAGCATACGAGTATTTCATGAGAACAGCAAGAATGGATCTTGATGACCACCATGGAAATACCAAAGATGGAATTCATGCTGCTAACATGGCTGGTTCTTGGATGGGAATAGTCTTTGGCTTTGGTGGATTTAGAATATATAGTGATAAGATATCATTTAAGCCTATTATACCAGGACATTGGAACAAATATAGCTTTAAGGTAAACTATAAAGGAAGATTAATTAAAGTTACTGTTGAAAAAGAAACAGTTAGCTTTGAGCTAATCGAAGGACAAGGAATTAATATTAACTTCTATGAAAAAGAAGTAGAACTTAAGAAATCCGAGTTAGTTAAGGAAAAAATGCCTCTTTAAAATTAAAGATTTTATTAAGCTTGATAAAATTAATATAAAACTTATTAGGCCATAAACTGGATAAATAGTTTTAATTAAATTTGAAAAGCTAATAAATGAAAATGGCAATGAGACAGAAATGATAATTAAAACAATTTGCCTATAACTTAGGTTGAAGCTTCCGCTAAAACGCTTTGCAAGAGAGTAAATATCGCTGATTTCGGTTGAAATCATCTCAAGCCAAATTGCAATCATTAATAAGTTTGGTAAAATGTTGCCATAAAATTTGGCGATGTAAATATTAGGTATTTCCTTTGAAAAACTTTGCGGATAATAGGATAGTATCGAAAAGTTAATTATTAATGCTATTATAGTTAAAAGTAAACTTCCAATTAAGGAGCCATAGATTAAGGCTCCTTTGTTTTTTTCTTCATTAGCAATAGGAGAAAATACTCCTATTATTGACATTATGTTAAAGGAAGCATATATAAATGAAGAAAAAAGCCAATTGCTCTTAAAAGGTTTATATATTTCAACTATTTCTTCAAATGTCTTTATTTCTGATGACAGAACAAAATATCCGAGTAATATAATAGTTAAAGTTGAAAAGGGGACGATGATTGAATTTATTTCTATGAGCCCCTTTGTAGAAAAAAGGGAAATTATCAAGACTACTAATGAAACAAAAATAACGGCGTAATTTTTTCTAAAGCCAAAATTTTCATAAAGCAAAGTTGCAGAGCCTGAAATCATTATAACATTGCTGCTAAATATAAAAAAAGTAATTATTAAATCGCTAAAAAAACCGAACTGTTTTCCAAGAACAAATTTTAAGTAGTCGCTATAGGATTTTAATTTATATTTTATAGATAACTTAATTATTATCTGAGATAGAAAAACATATAAAACAAAACAAATAAGTATTCCTAAAATACCTTTTTTACCATACATACTAAAAAACTGAAGTATTTCCTGACCGGATGCAAGACCTGCGCCTATAATGGTTCCAACGAAAACAAAAGCGTATTTTAAAGTCTTCACAATATCACCTCAAAAAAAGCTGCTAAAATACTATATGCAGTCAAAATAATAATAATGCAAACTAAAGGGTATAATAAACATATGAGGTGGTGATTGAATGAAAAGGTTTTTACTTATAATCATTGCAGTATCTATGATATTATTTACAGGATGTCCAGATGAAGAAAAAAAGGAAAGTTCGGACAAAAAGGAAGTTCAAAATACAACCATAGATAAAAAAGCTGCTGAGGAGTTTTTAAACAACTATTTATTTCATGCAATAAAAAGAGATACAAATGCCATGCTATCATATTATAGTCCAAAGTTAATCGAAAATTATAAAGAGGTCGTTAAAAATGAAAATCCTCATCCGGTTGGATACAAAATTGAAGAAGGTGAGATAAGTAAAGAATCGGAATTTAAAGTGCATATTTTTAACGCTTACAATGCTTATCCTTATTTTTCTGATGACACATTTAAGTATAAACTTACTTCAAAGAATGGCAAGCTATTGATAGACGAGATTAAAAAGGAAGATTCTATTGAACTTTATTCAAAGGGGAATTCACTTTATAAAAAAACCGGCGATAATGCACAGGGGGAATTTATTGTTTCAATAGAAGATTTTCCTGCCTTTACTTCAGCACAGAACATAATTTATCCAGAACAAAAATTCAAGGTTCCAAAGAAAAAATTGGGGCCCTGTGCTATTGATTCAGAAGGTAAAATTGCAATAGTATCGAGTATAGATGTTGATTCATATATTGGTATCGTTAGACTCGATGAAGAGGCGTTTAATATGGCACAGAATGGTCAAAAAGGACAAGGTCAAGACCAAAAAGGTGAAGGCGGCGGAGGAGAAGAGCAAAAGTCGGAAGAAGAACGACAAAGGGAAAAGAAAGAGATAAAGATAAAATCCTTGGATTTTTATTCGAACAAGATAATTCAAATAATAACCCTTTCTCCAGATGGTAAAACAATACTAACTGAAATAAGCGACAATAGAGGAAAAAGAGAGATTAAGGGATATAAAGGTGAAGATGGAAGTTCATTAGAACTTGAGTTTGTAAAACAATTCAAAAGTGATGTGTTTTCAACCATTAATCCTTTTTTTATATCAAAAAATGAATTTGTTTTTTCCGTGGAAGTAAAACCAAATGCTACCGATGAAGAGAAGAGATTAAGGGGGGATTGGGTATATAATATTGAAACCAAAAAATTCAGACAAATCAAACAATTTTAATTGTAAAAAAATAGAATAGCATATATAATTAAATTAGAATAGTAATTTGGGGTGGGGTTATGACTAAGGGAAGCGAACCTAAGGTTATTAGTATTAGATGGTTAAGGTTTAGAAAAAAGCTACAGGAAATAGTGAATTTTTTTACACGGAAGAATAATAAAAAAGAAGAAAGAAATAAAAATCATCAAACGTTTCATGACGTGATATAAACTTTGTGAAAATTGACTAACTTATTCATATACCTTAACTATTTAAGGCATTTTTTTTGTATGATAATATTTTATTAAAGTTTGAACTTGAGGGGGATAATTATGGCAAAAGTATTATTAAAGAATGTTTATAAGGTTTACCCAGGAAATGTTACTGCGGTTAAGGATGTAAATCTAGACATTGAGGACAAGGAGTTCGTCGTTCTCGTTGGACCATCAGGATGTGGTAAGTCTACGACTCTTAGAATGATTGCAGGACTTGAGGAAATTTCATCTGGTGAACTTTACATTGGAGATAAGCTGATGAACGATGTGGCACCAAAGGATAGGGATATTGCTATGGTATTCCAAAATTATGCTCTTTATCCACATATGTCGGTATATGAAAACATGGCGTTTGGTCTTAAATTAAGAAAGGTTCCAAAGGATGTTATAGATAAAAAGGTTAGAGAAGCTGCAAAGATACTTGATATTGAACATCTTCTTGACAGAAAACCAAAGGCACTATCTGGTGGTCAAAGACAAAGAGTTGCTCTCGGAAGAGCTATCGTTAGAGAGCCAAAGGTATTTTTAATGGATGAACCTCTATCAAACCTTGATGCAAAACTTAGAGTTCAGATGAGAACAGAGATATCAAAACTTCATAAGAGATTAAATACAACTTTTATATATGTTACACATGACCAAACAGAAGCTATGACAATGGGAACTAAAATAGTAGTTATGAAGGATGGAGTTATACAACAAATTGCTGCACCACAGGATATTTATGAAAATCCAGCAAATCTATTCGTTGCAGGATTTATTGGCAGTCCACAGATGAACTTTATAGATGCAAGAATTGAAAAGGAGGGCGACACCCTGTTTGTTGTATTTGGGAAGGTAAAACTTCCAATTCCAGAGAGCAAGAGAAATGTTATAATAGAAAAGGGATATGTAGGAAAGGAAGTAATATTTGGTATTAGACCAGAAAATATAGATGATAGCACAGATTTTGTAAGTGCTCATAGTGAAAGCATTATTGAAGCTAAAGTTGATGTAATGGAACACATGGGTTCAGAAACATATCTATATCTTGTTTGTGAAGGCAAGAACATAACAGCAAGAGTTGAGCCAACTACTAAGGCTAAGGTTGATGAATTGTTGAAGATTGCTCTTGATATGAATAAGATGCATTTATTTGATAAGGAAACAGAACTTGCTATATGCTAAGGGGGACTAATATGTCATTCTGCGATAATCTAAAAAAATATTTGGGGTATGAAGTTGGACTTTATGATTTGAATGGTAATCTTTATGAGGGTAAAGATGTTGGGTTTAAATATACTGATGATATTTTAACAGGCGATATAACTTGTATAAAGCTTGACAATAGTATTTTGTCTGTAAATAGTAAATTATCGCAGGATGCCTGTAACCTTATAAAGCTTATTTTTGCTGCAAATAGACCAAAGGAGGCTGCAGATGTTCTGCAGCCTCTTGAGTATATTTTAAAGAATGATATTTCAAATGATAAACTTATCGGGAAATTTATCAACAAAGTTGTAATGTTCATATCTTGTCCTGCAAAATACCATGATATAATTTATAGCATTTATGAGGGTTATGATGCAGAAATAGTAAAGGATACTGATGGACTTTATATAGTTAAAGAAATGGATGAATTTGAGGAAGAAGCAGAGTCTATTGTAGAGGAGCTAAAACAACAGGGTGCAATTAATGTAATTTTATCTTCTGGGAGAACTGTGAAGGGTAATTATACAATTAAAAACTCAGCACTTCATGCTAAAACTGCTGCAACTCTTGCGAAAAACTTAGGCTATAACGAAGGATATTTTCATATTGATAAAATGATATTATATGGTATAATTTCAGAGAGTGAATATTCAAAGATTGATTTTTATTTAAACGGTGGTTATGAAGGATTTTATGATGTTTATAGAGATAAGGAACTTATAAATACAGCTGAAGAACTTTTCAGGTGCCATCTTAATATAAGCGAGGCATCAAGAAGATTGTATTTGCATAGAAATACACTTCTTTATAGGATTGACAAGATAAAAAACTTAACGGGACTTGACATTAAAAAATTTGAAGAAGCTGTAGTTTTTAGAACTGTTGTAGCTATATTCAATCTAAAAAGAAAATAGGGGGAAACATTATGGTTACAATAAAGGACGTAGCAGAAAAGGCTGGAGTATCCCCATCGACGGTTTCAAGAGTTATCGCAGATAGTCCAAGGATTAGCGAAGAGACTAAGCAAAGGGTTAGAAGTGCAATGAAGGAATTAGGGTATCATCCTAATGCAATTGCCCAGAGCCTTGTTAATCGTGTTACAAGAACTATTGGGATTGTAATGCCGCGCTCGGCTGAACATGTATTTTTGAATCCATTCTTTCCAGAGGCGTTAAGAGGAATTTCTAAGTATGCACATGATGAAGGTTATTGTCTTCTTCTGACTACCGGAAATACAGAAAAGGAGCAGATGGAGTCATTAAAATCCATCGTATATGGTGGAAGAGTAGATGGATTAATTTTAATGTATTCAAAGGTTGAAGATAAAATACTTGGAAAATTACTTGAGCTTAATATTCCATTTTCTATGATAGGAAGGCCGTATTCTTGTGAGGATATTAATTATGTAGATAACGATAATGAAAAAGCCGCCTATGAAGCAACTAATTATCTTATTAAAAAGGGACATAAAAGAATAGGGATTATTAATGGCTCACTGAGTTTTGTAGTTTCTCTTGACAGATACAGAGGTTATAAAAGAGCGCTTGTTGAAAACAATATAAACCTTGATGAGAGTTTATTAACTTCAAGCGACTTTGTTCAACAGGGTGGTTATGATTGCATGAATTTACTGTTATCTAATCAAAATCCACCTTCTGCAGTGTTAGTTACAGATGATTTAATGGCATTTGGAGCAATAAGAGCGGCAAGGGAAAAGGGATTGAAGGTTCCTAATGATGTTTCAATACTTAGCTTTAACAACATACCTCTATCAGAACACGCTACACCACCATTAAGTTCAATTGATATTAACGTTTATAAACTTGGCTATGAAGCTGCAAAAATTCTAATCGATGAAATACAAGGAAGAAGCGCAGAAAAACAGAATATTATCGTTGAAACAAAGTTAATCGCAAGAAAAACAGTTGTAAACAAGAAATAAAATGAAGGTGATTTTGTGGAGATTAGCTTGTTTAATTCCGTTGATGAAGTGAATAAGAGTAGTTTGGTAGATAAGAATGTTGTTGTTATAGATGCTTTAAGGGCAACTTCTGTTATTGTAACTGCGGTTAACAATGGAGCTGTTGTAATACCGATTTTGGAAATTGAAGAAGCATTAAAGCATAAAGATAAAGGTTATCTTTTAGGTGGAGAAAGAAGAGGTTTAAAGATTGAAGGATTCGATTTAGGAAACTCACCTTTTGAATATAAAAGGGAGATTGTAGAAGGAAGGAAAATAATTTTTACGACAACCAATGGAACAAGAGCAATTTATAAGGCATTCGATGCAAATAATATATATATTGCTTCTATGCTCAATGGAAAAGCAACCGCAAGGAAGGTAGTTGAAGAAAATAAAGATACTGTAATTATTTGTGCCGGAACTTATGGGAGATTATCGCTTGATGATTTTATATGCGCTGGCAAAGTAATTTATGAAATGAATTATTTAATGGAATGCCGGCTTGATGATTCTTCGACGGCTGCATACCTAGCATACAGGGACTATAAGGATAAAATACTTGAGTATGTTAAAAATGCAAAACACTATAAATATCTTATATCCATCGGATGTGCTGAAGATATACGATATTGCTTTACTGAGGATATAATAGATGTTGTTCCTTGTTATAGGGATGGAGAAATAAAAGCAGCTCCATGAATTGTTTCACAGACTTGAAATAGTTCATGGAGCTTAGTTTTTAATTTTGCTTTTGTTTAAACAATCTGTAAAATCAAGAATTTGAGGTATAAAGTTTCTCCTGAATTCCAGAGGATTGGGTGGTCCTTTGATTGAGTTCTGTATTCAACCTGTCTAATTGTTTTTTTAGCGTCAATCGCAGCCTCCATTATAACCTGATTAAAAAGGTCAGGAGTCATATGATGAGAACAGGATGCAGTAACTAAAAATCCGCCTGGCTTTAGAAGTTTCATGCCCCTTAAGTTAATTTCCTTATACCCTCTAAGGGCGCTTTCAACAGTTCCCTTTGACTTTGTAAATGCTGGAGGGTCAAGTATTACGACGTCGAATTTTTTGCCCTCCTTAGCCCACGGATGCAATACGTCAAACGCGTTGTGGGCTTCAAACTTGCAAACATTTTCAAGACCATTTAGTGCAGCGTTTCTTCTTGCAAATTCTACTGCATGCTGAGATATATCAATTCCAAGGACGCTTTTGGCACCGTAATAACCAGCATGTAGTGAAAATGAACCGGTATGGCAGAAGCAGTCTAAAACATCTGCACCCGTAACTATATCCTTAAGAGCAGCTCTATTTTCCTTCTGGTCAAGAAAGTATCCCGTCTTTTGCCCATTTTCAAGGTCAACATAAAATTTAACACCGTTTTCTTCAGAAACAACAGTAGTTTCAAAAGGCTCAGATAAAAATCCCTTTGTCTGCTGCAATCCCTCAAGTTCCCTTACTGGAACGTCATTTCTTTCATAAATACCCTTAGGATTGAAAACTTCTTTAAGTATTTTTACAATTGTATCTTTCCACCTTTCAATTCCTAATGAAAGTGTTTGAACAACTAAATAGTCGCTATATTTATCTACGATTAATGCTGGGAGAAAATCTGCTTCTCCAAATATTACTCTGCATGAGGTAGTTTCGATGACCTTTTTTCTATATTCCCATGCGCTTATAATTCTCCTTCTAAAAAATTCCTCGTTAATTTCTTCATCTTTATTTCGAGTCATTATTCTTACTGTAATTTGTGAATTAGTATTTATGTATCCTTTTCCTATGAATTTGTTTTTATAATTGTATACTTCTATAATATCTCCATTTTCAAAGCTTCCATCAATGCTGTCAATTTCACCAGCAAATATCCACGGATGCCCCATTTCGGCCCTTAATCCTTTTTTGTATTTTAATATAACTTTTGTCATAATCATTCCTCCATATAGTATTTTCATGTGTAGTATATCATAAATTTAAAAAATAAAACAACAAAACTTCGGATTTCTCCGAAGTTTTAATCTTTCTTATGCATTTCAACATAATCTACAAGTATTTTCATTTCTTCTGACTTAAGAGCTATAAACTCTCCGCCTGCAAAATATTCTCCGTATTCAGCTTTATTCCATATGATTTTTACAAGGGCCTTAAAAGGAATATTGCTTTCTACTCTAAAATAAAAGGATAAAAATGAACCGACTGGTATAAAAAAGTTTGAACGAACGCAAATTCCTGCCTCTGAAACATCACAAACATTAAGCTTATGGTCTTCATCTAAGAAGGTTTTTTTATCATCATTTAAAAATATCGTTGGATATAATATTTCGCAATCCATCGGCACTCTATCAAATTTTCGCCTATTCAACGCTTCCATAAAACCCCTCCCTAAGTGACATTCACTTGATTTCTTGACTTCTTGAATTGTTTGAAAATTTATATTAGCTTTAGTAAATTGGGACTTCTTATGGTGATGCAAATTACATGAATTAAAGTAATTCATCAAATAATATTTTATTTCTTTAGGTATTATTATAATATATAAAATCTTCAAAAGTCCATCATTTTTAATAAATATAATCTTTTAATACATTAAATTTTGAAAACTGCAAAAAATATTATCAGATTGGAGGGATATTATGAGAAATTATCTAAACGTTAAGATATTTTTTATTATGCTTGCAGTTGATATAGCGATTGTTCTTGTGACATTCTTTTTGTTTTCAAGGTTTATATCGGGTGAAAAAAGGCACAGAATTTGGGAAAAGTATATAAGTTCTTTCTCAAGGTTTGTAATATATTTATTCTTAGTGACAGTAATAATTAATGCAGCAACAGCTCTAATAGTTTATTCATTAAGGTATCAAAAGTATCTTAATTATATTGCTCCAGCAGTTCAATCAGTTCTTATAGGTTTTATTGCATCTTGTGTTCCAAGGCGTGGAGTCGAGGAAAATAAACAGAAGCAGTAGATAATTCCCATGAAGATTATTATATTTGAGCATATAAAATCTTCATGGGCTGTAAGAACAATTAAAAGTAAGCAAATTAAATTTAACTCATTTAAAAAATTTAATTTATACTATTGAAATGACTAAAAAAATGTTGTATAATTGAATATGTTGATTTCGGGGTGTGGCGCAGATGGGAGCGCGCGTGGTTTGGGACCATGAGGTCGCAGGTTCAATCCCTGTCACCCCGACCATAGGGTTTAGCTTAACGGCTAGACCTTTTTTTATTAATATTTTTAAGTTTTGTAGCATTATTATTGTTTGAATTGGTAAAAAATGATATAATAATCTTGTTGAATTTCGGGGCGTAGCGCAGATGGTAGCGCGTGTGGTTCGGGACCATAAGGCCGCAGGTTCAAGTCCTGTCGCCCCGACCATCGATAAGCCTGCAACTTAAGTTGCAGGCTTATAAAGTAATAGAAACTATTAGGGGGAGTGGGCTTGAATAGAGTTGCGAGATTTGTAAGACATAAATTAATAGGGGATTTGGATGGAAATGCTTATGTTAGTGTCTTATTTGAGCCAATGTGGGCAGTATTTGGAGGGATGATATTCTTTTATCAGCCTTTATATATGAAAAATTTAGGGCTTACAGAAGTTCAAATGGGTTTTTTGAACTCTCTTGCGGCGGCCCTTGCAGTTATAACCTCGTTTGTTGCTGGACCAATAACAGATAGGTTGGGAAGGAGAAGGACAACTTTAATTTTTGATTTAATTTGCTGGAGCGGCGCGATGTTAGTATGGGCTATATCGCAGAATTTTTGGTATTTTCTCGTTGCTGTGGTTTTTAACTCCTTCAATAAGGTGTCTTTTACATCTTGGACTTGTTTATCTATTGAAGATACTCCTGAGGACAAGAGAGTTACGTTTTTCAGTTTAATTATGATAATAAACTTAGCATCAGGCATTTTTGCCCCTATAGCAGGGCTCTTAGTTGGCAAGGTTGGCGTTGTCTATGCTATGAGATTGATATATGGTCTTGGATTTATCAGTATGACTTTAATGTTTCTTGGAAGAAATAAATTGACAAAGGAAACAAAAATAGGCTTGGAACTTATGAAAAAACACAGCGATATTTCGCTGAAGGAAAAAATTAAAGATTATAAGGATGCGATGATTTTTTTCTTCACAAATAAAATCACATTTATAGTCTTTCTCATTATGCTTTTGACTTATCTTCAGAATTCATTTTTATACTTTCAGGCTGTTTATTTAAAGGAAGCTTTAGGGATAAAGGAGTCATTGACTTCCATAATTCCCGGATTGTCTGCTTTTGTTAATCTTGTAGTTTATTTCAGCGCAATGAAGGCGCTTACTAAAGAAGGAGAAGCTAAAAGTTTATTTTTGGGGCTTTTGTTAAACTCAATTGGTGTATTTATATTTTTGTTTGTTAAACCTAAATTTTATATATTGCTTGCTGTAAGCACAATATTCATGGCGGCAGGAAATATTATAACAGTAACCTTTAGAGAAACTCTTTGGAGCAATGTTATTGGAGAAGAGGAAAGAGCAAAGATATTTTCGGCAGGGCAGGGTATTATATCTTTAGTATCAATACCAGCCGGCTATATAGCTGGGTATTTGTATGATGTAAAGGCTATTTATCCTTTTGTCATAAGCTTTGTTTTATATGCTCTTTCGTTTTATCTTTCAACAATTGTTCTAAAAATAAATAATAGTAAAGAAGGGATATAAATGGGTAAGGGTGCTATTGTCTATTTTTCAATGGGCGGAAACACAGAATTTGTCGCTGGATTAATTCAAAGAATAACAGGCTTTGATTTAATCAATATAAAACCTATGAAGGAGCTTAGGTATAAGGGTTTTTTAAAGGTATTTATAGGCGGGAAAATGGCTTTGTTTGGAGAAACACCTGAGATAAAAGATTTAGAGAAGGACATAAATGGTTATGATACCATAATTATCGGAACTCCTGTCTGGGCAGGAAGGCCTAATCCCTATGTGAACACATTTGTATCAAAGTATGATTTAAAGGGGAAAAAGGTGGCATTGTTCGCCTGCTGTGCAGGAGACCCAAATAAGACTTTTGATATTTTAAAGGGGAAGATAAAGGGAAATGTCACTTCAACCATTTTCTTTAAAGAAGCCTTGAAAAATAAAAATTTGGGAATTGAAGAAAAAATTAAGGAATGGGTTAAATCGATTATCTGAACTATTAATAATTTTTTTAAGCTCCACAGATGATTTTGAAGTTTAAGTTTTAAAATGCTGAACTCAAATCATATGTGGAGCTTTAGATATCTTATGAATGTTAGTTGCAATATATTTTAAAACTTCACTTTTTTATTTTTTTGAAAATGGCTGAATCAAAAATATTTGTATTTATTTAATTATACTCTTGTTTATAGCACCCCATAGATAAAGGGATAAAATCGTTCTGTAGGGTTTAAATTTATCGCTAAGCTCCCTTAAATAGTCATTCGAAGGCAATTCAATAAGGTTATACAGCCATTGAACCGACTTTTTAAGACCTAAATCCTGAATTGAAAATACATCCATTCTACCTAATGAAAAAATTAGAAACATCTCGGCTGTCCATCGTCCAATGCCCTTTACTTTAATAAGTTCATTAATAATCTCTTCGTCTCCAAGTTTATCTATTTCATTGATATTAACAATTTTATCTTTTACCTTTTGTGAAAGGTCCTTTACATATACAACCTTGCTTCTTGACAAACCTACATTTCTTAAATCTTCATCTGAAACTTTTAATATGTTTTCATAATTTACTTCGCCTAACAAAGACATGACTCTGTTCCAGATGGTTTCGGCTGCCTTCATCGAGAGCTGTTGACCTACAATTGCCTGAACAAGAGAGGAGAAGTAGTTTTTTTCAAGTGTAATTTCTATATCCCCAACCATTTTAACAAGCTCTTTGAATTTTTTGTCCTTATTTGCAATTTTCTTTACTATCGAATCATTAGAAGATAAAATTATCTTATCCATGGTAACCTCCTTTTTATGCTGGTTATTTATATTTTAGCATAAAAGATAGCTAAAGAAATGAAAATTGTAAAACTTTACTGAAAAATTTGCAGCATAATGCAATTGACAACATTAAATCCAAACATTATAATTTATATAAATATCCAAAAACTGTGATGGGAAGAGTAGGTGTGGGAAGTAGTTTTAGCGAGTCGGTGGTGGTGGAAGACCGATACGAAGCCCATATTGAAGAACATCCCGGAGTTTCCTATCGAAATCAAGTGAGAGTAGGTTAGGACGTAGCTGGAACGTTATATCCAGAGGATATGTTAGTATCTTTAGAGCGGCCAATAGGCAATTTGGGTGGCACCACGGAAGTTAAGCCTTTCGTCCCATTAGGGATGAAGGGTTTCTTAATTTTTTGGTGCCTGTCACTTAAGATTAAGATTTATAGATAATTTATAAAAGGGAGGGTTATCAATGCTTACAATCGAGGTAAAGGAATTATACAGAGGCTGGAAAGACCTTGTTGGCAAGGATGTAAAGGTATCAGGTTGGATAAGGACAATTAGAAGTTCAAAGAGCTTTGGATTTATTGAGCTTAATGACGGAACTTTCTTTAAGAACTTACAAATTGTTTTTGAAGAGAAATTAGAAAACTTCAAAGAAATTGAAAAGCTTCCTATAAGTTCATCGATAACTGTGGAAGGAAGGGTTGTTGAAACTGAAGGAGCGAAACAGCCATTTGAAATTCATGCAGACAGAATAATAATCGAAGGATATTCCCATTCAGATTATCCGCTTCAAAAGAAGAGACATACTCTTGAATATTTAAGAACGATTGCCCATTTAAGACCAAGAAGCAATACCTTCTCAGCAGTTTTCAGGGTTCGCTCGGTAGCAGCTTATGCAATTCATAAGTTCTTCCAGGAAAGAGGCTTTGTGTATGCACATACTCCAATAATAACCGGAAGCGATGCTGAAGGTGCAGGACAAATGTTTAGAGTAACTACTCTTGATTTAGAAAATCTTCCAAGAAAAGAGGATGGAAGCATAGATTTTAACGAAGACTTCTTTGGAAAAGAAACAAACCTTACTGTTAGCGGCCAGCTTGAGGCTGAGATATTCGCACTTGCATTTAAGAAGGTTTATACGTTTGGACCTACATTCAGAGCAGAAAACTCAAATACTCCAAGGCACGCTTCAGAGTTTTGGATGATAGAGCCTGAAATTGCGTTTGCAGATTTAAACGACTATATGGACCTTGCAGAGGATATGGTTAAATATATAATCAGCTATGTTCTTGAAAACTGCCCAGAAGAAATGGAATTCTTCAACAGCTTTATAGACAACACATTATTAGAAAGATTAAACAATGTATTGAATTCAGACTTTGAAAGAATAACATATACAAAAGCAATAGAACTTTTGAAAAACTCCGGAGAACAGTTCCAATTCCCAGTTGAATGGGGCTGCGATTTACAGACAGAACACGAAAGATATATAACAGAAAAGATTTTCAAAAAGCCTGTTTTCGTGACAAACTATCCAAAGGAAATAAAGGCATTCTATATGAGACTTGATGATGATGGCAAGACAGTTGCAGCAGCAGACCTTTTAGTTCCTGGTGTTGGTGAAATAATAGGTGGAAGCCAGAGAGAAGAAAGATATGATGTTCTATTAAACAGAATAAAAGAACTTGGTATGAAGGAAGAGGATTACTGGTGGTATTTAGAACTAAGAAAATATGGTGGAACAAAGCACGCAGGTTATGGACTTGGATTTGAAAGAATTTTAATGTATCTAACAGGAATGAGCAATATAAGGGACGTAATTCCATTCCCAAGAACTCCAAGAAACGCAGAGTTTTAATAAAAATACCCAGAAACTGTATTTGATGCAGATTCTGGGTATTTTTATTTACTTGTATTGAAAATAATGGTAAAATAGGATAAAATATAAATATATGTGCACATAATGTGCACGGAAGGAGGGCTCGCTATGAATAGGTTTGCTTTTATTATTCATCCGATTGAATATGAAGATGTAAGCCGCAAGTTCAAATTTTTAAAAAACTTTTCTAAAAGGACAGTTGAAAGATTTACAATGATGCTCCCTCCACTAAAGGTTTCTAAAATTACAGGGGTAAAAAGTCAATATTCGGAAACAGAGGGTTGGTTTGTTGCAGTGCCATTAATTTCAAATCAAATGTTAGAACTTCCAGAGGAAGTTGTCTATGACAAAATAATAAAGGCGGGAAAGATTGCTGAAAAGCTTGGCGCTGACATTGTGGGGCTTGGAGCAATGACTTCAGTAGTTGGAGATGCAGGTATAACGATTGCAAAAAACTTAAACATAGCTGTTACTTCAGGAAATAGCTATACAGTTGCAACTGCAATTGAAGGTGCAAAAAAAGCTGCTGAAATTATGGGAAAATATCCGGATGAGTGCAATGTTGCAGTAATTGGAGCAACTGGTTCTATTGGAAAAGTATGTGCTGAAATGATGGTTAAGGAGGCAAAATATTTAACTTTAGTTGCAAGAAACGAGGAAAGACTAAAGGATTTTTCAAATAGCATTGAAAGAAAATATAATAAAAAGATATACTCTACTTCAAGTGTTAAAGATGCACTTGAGGATGCTGATATAATAATCACAGTAACAAGTTCTGCTGATGTTTTAATCCACCCAGAATACTTAAAACCTGGTGCAGTGGTTTGCGATGTTGCAAGGCCAAGGGATGTTTCAAAGGAAGTTGCTCAAAAGAGAAATGACGTTTTAGTAATTGAAGGGGGAGCAGTTGAAGTTCCAGGGGATGTAAACTTTAACTTCAACTTTGGTTTCCCACCAAAAACAAGTTATGCCTGCATGGCAGAGACAATGATACTTGCAATGGAAGGAAGGATAGAAAATTATTCTCTTGGTAGAGATTTAACAGTTGAGCAGGTAGAAGAAATAGCACATCTTGCAAAAAAACATGGATTTAAGCTCGCTGGTTTTAGAAGTTTCGAAAGGCAAGTTCCACAGGAGATGATTGAAGAGATAAAGAGAAATGCAAAAATAAAACGCAGTTTCTCTGCCTAAGAAGTATAGAAGTGAAATAATTTAAAGGGTATTTCCCTTCTATTTAATTTCTAAGGAACCGGAGGAGTGCCAAATGGTTAATTTTATAGATTTTATTGCTGTTATAGTTACTTTTGGATTGCCGATTGCTTTTATCGCTTTAATTTTCATATTTGTATCAATTAAAATAAAAAGTATAGAAACTAAGCTTGATAAAATATTAAAGTTTATAGAAGCTAAAGAATAGATAAAAACAATATGAAATGAATAGATAATGAAAGAAGATGAATTAAAAGCAATCAGAAAAATACTTAAAAAGACAAATGCAGAAACATGTCAGAATTGCAGATAATACTACTTGTAGTTAATCAGAAAGGTCACACAGTTTCGACTGAAGTGGCCTTTCTTCTTAGCATGTGAGTAGAGAAAAGACGTATATTGAGACACCGAGTCAGCCTAGACGTTGAAATAATCGTTCATTGATAAAAACAGAAATATAGCATATAATAAAAGTAAGGAATTCATTGAATTCGCAGAAAGGAGTTTGAGACTTATGGAAATTGCAAAAATTACTGCAAAGGGTCAGATAACGATACCTATTCACATCAGGAAAAAGCTTAACTTAAAGGACGGAGACAAAGTTGTTTTCATTGAGGAGAACGGCAGGATTGTAATGGAGAACTCAACCAAGGTTGCGCTGCGTGCGGTTCAGGATGCCTTTGTCGGGGAAGCTGAAAGGCTGGGGTTGAAAACAGAAGATGATGTTGTCGATTTAGTAAAACAATTTAGAAAAGAAAAATAGGAGAAAAAGCCATGAGAATAATGCTTGATACAAATGTTATCATTTCGGCAATACTTTTTCGGAGTGAAAGTTTAAGCCTACTTATTGAGAAGGCAGCAGAAGATTACACGTTAGTGCTTTCGACGTATGTTGTAGATGAACTGAAATCAGTTGTTGAAAGGAAATTTCCTAATAAAGTAAAAGCAATAGAGAAATTTTTGACAGTGTTATCCTATGAGTTGGAATATTCACCAGAAAATTATGAGGGTGCTCCACTGTTTGAAATAAGAGATGAAAAGGATTACATGGTTTTACACACAGCAATACTTGCTGATGTTGATATATTGATTACAGGGGATAAAGATTTTAAGGATATAGAAATTGAACGACCTGAAATACTGACACCAAAAGAATTTTTGGAAAAATATTAAGGCAGGTGTCAGCAATGACCATGCAGGGGACTGTTAATCTAACCTTCTTTTTCTGAAAGAATCAAAAATAAACTAATTAAGAGTTCTTATGAATTACTAGTAAAAAAATGAGGGGGTATATTGCAGAACCCTTCTGTTACAACTTTGAGGTTGCATTTGGTTTTAGAGATTTAGTTATTGATAATAATAAGATTTAAATTTTATAACAATATCATCGTCCAAAGAAAGACTTCGAGAGATATCAAAAGACAGCAGAAAACTGAATATACAGAATCCAATAATCATCGGATGGGCAAACTACTTTTCACTTGCAAAAGGGAAGAAACACATGGAAGAACTAGACCGATGGATAAGAAGAAGATTAAGGATGTGCGAATGGAAACTATGGAAAAAGGTTAAAACAAGGATAATGAATCTAATAAGATTAGGAGTAAAGCCAAACATCGCATATATGTAAGCTAATACCCGAAATGGATACTGGCATACTGCAAATAGTTACATCTTATCGACAACTCTAACTAACGCATATTTTAATCAATTAGGTTATAAAAGCCTAGTATCACAGTATTCTAAAATGCATGAAAACTAACGAACTGCGTATATCAGACCGGTATGTGCGGTGGTGTGAGAGGACGCTGAATAAAATAATTATTCAGCTCCTACTCGATCATCAACTTCTTAAAAACATTTCTCCAACCTTATATACATCCCCAGCCCCCATTGTGATTAAAAGGTCGCCTGGATTTAATACGGTTTTTAGGTATTCAACTATTTCTTCAAAGCTTTGGATATAGGTTGATTTAACTCCGTTTTTCTCAATTGCATCGCTGAGCATTTTTGAGCTAACAAGACCCGTATCTTTTTCTCTTGCTGCGTATATATCGGCTAATATAAGCTCATCCACATTATAGAAGGCTTCGGAGAATTCTTTAAATAATGAATAGGTTCTCGTATAGGTATGAGGCTGAAATACGCAGTATATTTTGTTGTGGGGATAATTTTTTGCTGCCTTGAGTGTAGCTATTATTTCAGCGGGATGATGGGCATAGTCATCAACAACTACAACTCCATTTTTCTCTCCCTTTTTCTCAAATCTTCTGTGGGTTCCCTTAAAATCCTCAAGGCTTTTTCTTATGGTTTCTAAATCAATTCCGAGGAAATGTCCACAGGCGATAGTTGCAAGTGAGTTTAATACATTGTGCTCGCCAGGGATTGAGAGCTTAAATTCACCATAAAAACTGCCATTTAATGTTGCAGTAAATGATGCGCATCCACGTTCATCGTATGAAATATTTTCTGCTCTAAAATCACCCTTTTTGATTCCATAGGTTAATTTATTGCAATCTAATTTTTCAAATATCTCTAAAACGTTTGAATCGTCGGCACAACCAACTGCAAGGCCTTCCTTTGGAATGAGCTTTCCAAATTTCAAGAAGGCATCCTTTATATGATTTATATCTCTATAATAATCAAGGTGGTCGGCATCTACATTTAGTATTACTCCAATGTATGGATAAAACTTTAAGAAGCTCTCCTTGTATTCACAAGCTTCTGTAACAAAGTAATCGCTTTTTCCAACCTTTACGTTTCCGCCGATTGCGTCAACTTCTCCGCCTACCATCAGTGTAGCATCTAAATTTGCGTTTAAAAGCATCAGAGAAACAAGGGAAGTTGTCGTTGTTTTTCCATGGGTTCCTGCAATTGCAATTCCTTTTTTATACCTTTTCATGATCTGGCCTAAAAACTCTGCACGGTCGTAGATAATCAAATTCTTTTCCCTTGCAGCGATAAGCTCAGGATTATCATCCTTAACCGCCGCAGTATATACAACGATATCAGCATCGCCTATGTTTTCTGCAGCATGGCCTATGAATATTTTTGCACCCATTGTTGAAAGCTTATCAGTAAGATGAGAAGAAGCTCTATCTGAACCAGAAACATTATATCCATATTCTAAAAGTATTTCGGCAAGTGCACTCATGCTTATTCCGCCAATTCCAATAAAATGAACTTTTTTATTGACATCTCTTTCAAGTTCAAACATCGTATCACTCCCACAAAATAATATGTATATAAATTATAGCATACAATATTGAAATCAGGTATATTTTTATTTAGAATGAAGATTAGGAAGACAAAAAAGGCAATTATACGCTATATAACATAACTAAATTAATAATATGTATAAAAGACTAAAAAAATGACAAAAATATTTAGATGAATAGGATGTGGTATAAATGGAAAGACTAAACAGGAAGGAAAGAGTAGCAGCAATACTAAAAATACTTTCAGATAACCCTAATAAGGTGATTAGCCTTAGCTATTTTCAGGACAATTTCAGCATGGCTCGTTCTACACTGAGCGAGGATGTTACAATACTTAAAAAGGTCGTTGAAGACATTGGAGTTGGAATTGTCGAGACTGTTGCAGGTCCAACCGGGGGAGTTAAATTCATTCCTAAAATGAAAGATGAAGACAAGTTCGAATTTTTAAACGAACTTTGCAACAAACTGACATCCTCTGATAGGATTATGCCGGGAGGGCTTATATATGTAAATGATGTAATTTTTTCTCCTGAGATAACAAACAAATTGGGAATACTATTTACAAACTACTTTATTGATAAACAACCGGATTATGTTGTTACAGTAGAAACAAAGGGAATACCTCTTGCTATGATGACCGCGAGGTATTTGAATGTTCCGCTTGTCATAGTAAGAAGAGAAGCAAGGGTAACGGAAGGAACAACCGTAAGCATTAACTATCTTTCGGGTTCAACAAAAAAGATTCAAACAATGAGTCTTTCAAAAAAGGCTATTAACAAAGGAAGCAGAGTGGTATTTATAGACGATTTTATGAGGGCTGGAGGAACAGCGAAGGGTATAATTGAACTTATGAAGGAATTTGAATCAAGAGTTGTAGGAATTGGAGTCTTTGTTGAAGCCAAAACCGATAGAAAGCTTGTAAATGACTATATATCACTCTTAACTTTAGAAGGTGTCGATGAACATGAAGGGAAGATTATAATAAGACCTAATAAATAATAAAAAATTTTTCGAAATTTTCACAAATTTTAGCAGGATTTTTAAAAAATATGAAGAATATATTATTTAAGCAACTTGGAAGGTGGTGAAATGTTATGCAAATAACAGATGTAAGAGTAAGAAAGGTTATGAACGAAGGAAAGATGAAGGCAATTGTTTCAGTAACATTCGACAACGAATTCGTGGTTCACGACATTAAAGTTATCGATGGACAAAACGGGCTATTCATTGCGATGCCATCGAGAAAAACACCTGATGGTGAATTTAAGGACATCGCACATCCAATAAACACAACAACAAGAGAAAGATTACAATCAGCAATTCTTGCAGAATATGAAAAGATAAAGAATTTACCAGATGAAGCTGAATAAATAAAAAGGAAGTCAAACTTCCTTTTTATTTTTTTTGTTAATTTAATTGCAATAATTTTATTAATACAATATAATAAAAAGGGAAAAAAATATCGAATAGAGGTGCAAGGTATGAATAACTGCTATGGAATAATACTAGCCGCAGGTGAAGGTAAAAGGATGAAATCAGACTTACCAAAGGTTTTACATAAGTTGTGCGGCAAATCTATGATTGAACATGTTATCCGTGCACTTTTAGGC
This sequence comes from Caloramator mitchellensis, assembly GCF_001440545.1. NCBI lineage: Bacteria > Bacillati > Bacillota > Clostridia > Eubacteriales > Clostridiaceae > Caloramator > Caloramator mitchellensis. Next base: position 37,467 of record NZ_LKHP01000007.1, on the reverse strand, counting down.
GCAAATGTAGAAGAATTGAACATAATAGTAGGACACGGTGCTGAAAAGGTAAAAAATTATCTTGGAGACGGATACAATTTCTCATATCAGGAAAAACAACTTGGAACAGGTCATGCTGTGATGTGTGCTGAGGAGTTTTTGTCAAATAAAAAGGGAACTGTTATTATTCTTGCTGGAGACACACCACTTGTTACATCTAAAACCATATCTGAAGTATTTCAATATCATATTAAAAACAATTTTCAAGCGACAGTTATTACAGGCGATCTGGAAAATCCTAAAGGTTACGGAAGAATTATCAGAGACGCTAATGGTAATTTGGAAAAAATAGTTGAAGATAAGGACGCCAGTGAAATGGAAAAATTAGTTAAAGAGATAAACTCAGGGGCATATTGCTTTGATATAGAATCTTTATTAGGTGTATTAAAAAAGATTAACAATGATAATGCTCAAGGGGAATACTATTTGACAGATGCTATTGAAATACTAATAAAAGAAGGCAAAAAAGTTGGTGCATATAAAACTGATTTTGAAGAATTTTTAGGTGTTAATTCAAGGGCACAGCTATTTGAAGCCAGTGAAATAATGAGAAGAAAATTAATACTAAAACATATGGAAAATGGAGTTACATTTATAGACGCAAACAATTCATATATAGATGTCGATGTAAAGATTGGCATAGATACTGTTATTTACCCCGGAACATTATTAGAAGGTAGGACAATAATAGGTGAAAACTGCGTAATAGGGCCTAACACAAGGCTCGTAGATGTAATCGTTGAAAACCATGTCGAGATACAAAATTCAGTTGTTTTTGAGAGCACAATTCAAGAAGGCGCTAATGTTGGTCCATTTGCTTATATTAGACCAGAGAGCAATATAGGTAGAAATGTTAAGATAGGCGATTTTGTTGAGATTAAAAAATCAACAATTGGAGATGGAACAAAGGTTTCACATTTAACATATATAGGAGATGCTGAAGTTGGAAATGGCTGCAATTTTGGATGTGGAACTGTTGTTGTAAATTATGATGGACAGAAAAAATACAAGACGATAGTAAAAGATAATGCGTTTATTGGATGCAATACTAATTTAGTTGCTCCTGTTGAAGTTGGGGAAAACGCATATATTGCTGCAGGCTCAACCATAACAGAAAATGTTCCAGACGGAGCTTTGGCAATCGCAAGGGAAAGACAGGTTACAAAAGAAGGTTGGGTAGAGAAAAAGGGAATATGGAAAAAATAACTTAGGAGGAGTAGTAAAATGTTTGGACACGGCAAGAATATCAAAATATTCACAGGTAATTCTCATCCTGAACTTGCAAAGGAAATAGCTGATTTAATCGGAGTTCCTGTGGGAAATGCCATCGTTGGAAGATTCAGCGATGGAGAGATATCGGTGGATATCAATGAATCTGTTAGAGGTGCTGATGTTTTCGTTGTTCAATCAACCTGTGCACCTGTTAATGACAACCTAATGGAATTATTAATAATGATTGATGCATTTAAAAGAGCATCAGCTGGAAGAATAAACGCTGTTATTCCTTATTATGGCTATGCAAGACAAGACCGAAAGGCAAAGGCCAGGGACCCAATTACAGCAAAGCTTGTAGCAGACATTTTAACTGCTGCTGGTGCAGATAGAATTTTGACTATGGATTTACACGCAGCTCAAATTCAAGGATATTTCAACATCCCGGTTGACCACTTGCTTGGAGCTCCTATATTATCAAAATATTATCAGGATAAGAATTTTAATGAAGATGAAGTGGTTGTTGTTTCACCTGATTTAGGAAGCGTTACAAGAGCAAGAAAATTCGCAGACAGACTCCATGCTCCTATCGCAATAATTGATAAGAGAAGACCAAAGGCAAATGTTTCAGAAATAATGAATGTTATTGGCGATGTTAAAGACAAATATGTGATACTTGTAGATGATATGATAGACACAGCAGGAACAATAGTAAATGCAGCTAACGCATTAAAGAATTTAGGTGCTAAGGATGTATTTGCATGTTGCACACATGCGGTGTTATCAGGACCTGCAGTTGAAAGAATTGAAAATTCAGCTATAAGTGAATTGGTTGTTTTAAACACAATTCCACTTCCAATGGAAAAGAAGATAAGCAAGATTAAGACACTTTCAGTAGCACCAGTATTTGCAGAAGCAATCAAGAGAATTTACGAAGAACTTCCTGTTAGTAGAATATTTGAATAATTAAAGGCTGCCATCGGCAGCCTTTTTATCATACTATACCTTGTGCAAGCATTGCATCTGCAACTTTTACGAAACCAGCAATATTAGCACCAACAACTAGGTTGTCTTTGTAGCCGTATTCTTCAGCCATCTTGCTTGCATTCTTATAAATATTAACCATTATGTTATGAAGCTTAGCATCTACTTCTTCAAATGTCCATGAATATCTCATGCTGTTTTGTGACATTTCAAGAGCTGAAGTTGCAACTCCACCAGCGTTAGCAGCCTTTGCAGGTGCGAATAGAACTCCGTTGTTTATGAATATATCAGTAGCTTCAAGAGTTGATGGCATGTTAGCACCTTCTCCTACAGCTATAACTCCATTAGCAACAAGTGTCTTTGCAGCTTCTGCATCGATTTCGTTTTGAGTTGCACATGGGAGTGCTACATCGCACTTAATGTTCCAGATGTTTTTATGTCCTTCATGATATTCAGCTTCTGGATGTATTTTAACGTATTCTGAAATTCTCTTTCTTTCAACTTCTTTAAGTTGCTTTATTGTATCAAGGTTAATTCCATTCTTATCATATACATATCCGTTTGAGTCGCTCATAGCAACAACCTTAGCGCCTAATTGAGTAGCCTTTTCATGTGCATATATTGCAACATTACCTGAACCTGATATAACAACTGTCTTTCCGCTTAGTGAATTTCCCTTTGCTTTTAGCATTTCTTCAACGAAGTAAACAAGACCATATCCAGTAGCTTCTTTTCTTACTAAGCTACCACCATATGTTAATCCCTTTCCAGTTAATACGCCAGCTTCATATGCTCCTCTTATTTTCTTATACATTCCATACATAAATCCAATTTCTCTTGCTCCAACACCTATATCTCCAGCTGGAACGTCTATATCTTGGCCAATATGTCTGTAAAGTTCTGACATGAAGCTCTGGCAGAATCTCATTATTTCAGCATCTGATTTTCCCTTTGGGTCGAAGTCAGAACCACCCTTACCTCCGCCTATTGGAAGGCCTGTAAGTGAGTTCTTGAATATTTGTTCAAAACCAAGGAATTTAATAATGCTTGCATTAACTGATGGGTGGAATCTTAATCCTCCCTTATATGGTCCTATTGCGCTGTTGAATTGAATTCTAAATCCTCTATTTACTTGCACTTTGCCATTATCATCAACCCATGGCACTCTGAAGAATATTTGTCTTTCTGGTTCGACAATTCTTTCCACGATTCCTGCTTCTATGTATTCTGGCTTTCTTTCAAGAACAGGAATAAGTGATTCTAATACTTCCTTTACTGCCTGATGGAATTCAGGTTCATTTGGGTTTCTTTTTACTACTTTTTCGAACACCTGATTTACATGTTCTCTTGCGTTCATATGATACGCCTCCTATGTAATATATTATTCTACGAATATGATAACACATTTAATTAAAATTATAAATATTTTTCGAAAATTTAATTAAAATTTTGTTTAAAAATGCTATATTGTATTTATTTGAAAAAAATGAGAAAATAACATAAGGAGGTTGAGAATATGGAAAATAGGATTTTGATTGTTGATGATGATACAAATATATGCGACCTTTTGGAGATTTATCTTGAAAAGGAAGGATACAAAGTCTATAAGGCACACTCAGGAGTTGATGCGTTAAAGGCCTTTAAGGAAAAGCAGCTGGATTTAATCGTTCTTGATATTATGATGCCTGGGCTGGATGGATATGAGACATTAAGAGAAATTAGAAAAACTTCTCAGATACCTGTTGTTATGTTAACAGCAAAGGGTGAAACATTCGACAGAGTATTAGGACTTGAACTAGGCGCAGATGATTATATTGTAAAACCTTTTGAACCAAAGGAACTTATCGCAAGAATAAGGGCGGTATTAAGAAGATACAAGCCTCAGGTTCAAAAGAAGACAATCGAGTATAAGGATTTAATAATAGATGCAGATTCATTCATTGTTATTTACAATGGAAAGGAGCTTGAAATGCCTCCAAGGGAATTTGAGCTTCTATATTATCTTGCATCAAATCCAAACAAAGTATTTACAAGGGACCAGCTATTGTATGAAGTATGGGGATATGATTATCCGGGAGATTCAAGAACAGTTGATGTTCATGTGAAAAGAATAAGAGAAAAGCTCCCAGAGCATGACGAGTGGCAGATAAAAACTGTCTGGGGCGTTGGTTATAAATTTGAGGTGAAGTAATTGATGAAAAAAAGTCTCTTTACAAAACTTATAACGACTTATTTTGTAATACTTGTTATATCCTATAGCCTTGTTGCTGTTTTTCTATCGCAGTGGTTTTACAATTACTCAATAAACGAAAAGGCAAGCACATTGATAAAACAGGGAGTAATTATAAACGATGTTGTAGCAGACTATCTTCATAAAAGGATTAGCAAGGAAAAGCTTCAAAGTCAGCTAACTGTAATAGATAAACTTTTAAACGCTAGGATTTGGGTTGTAGATAAATATGGTTATGTTTACGGATATTCTGGAGATTCTAAAGGATATGAAAAACAGATAACAAGCAAAGAATTTGATGAGGTTATAAATGGAAGCATAACGATAAAGAGAGAAAGCTTCAGGGAAGTATTTTCTGAGCCTATGCTCACAATAGGCGTTCCTATTTTTGTTGATGGAAGCGTATTAAGTGCAGTATTTCTGCACGCTCCTCTTAGCGAAATACAATATGCTCTAAAAAAGGTTTATCTTGTAATATGGATTGCAGGATTTTTTGCTACGATTATTTCGCTATTTATAATCTACTATATATCTGAAAGGATATTAATAAAGCCGTTGAGCAAAATAAATGAAACTGCAAAGGCTATATCAAAGGGAGAGTTTGAGCAAAGGGTTGATATTAAATCGGACGATGAGATTGGCACCCTTGCAAGTTCATTTAACTATATGGCTGATACATTAAAAAACCTCGAAAATATGAGAAGAAGCTTCATCGCAGATGTATCGCATGAATTAAGGTCACCGATGACATCTATAAATGGATTTATTTCAGGAATGATTGATGGGACTATTCCACACGATAAATGGCTAAAATATCTTGAAGTTGTTCATGACGAGATAAAGAGGCTTATAAGGCTTATAAACGACCTTTTGGACCTTGCAAGCATGGAGTCGGGTGAGCTATCCTTAAGAATTGGAACCTTTGATATGAATGAACTTATAAGACAAAGGGTTATTAAATTTGAGGATAAAATAAATAAGAAGAAGATTGAAGTAAGCGTTATACTCTACGACAAAAAGATAAAGGTCAAGGGGGATAGGGATAGGATAGACCAGGTGCTGACCAATTTGATGGATAATGCTATTAAATTTGTCAATGAAGGCGGTAAGATTGAAGTCAAAACAGAAATTAAGGACGATAGAGTTTTGGTTAGCGTCTTTAACAATGGTCCACCGATTCCAAAGGATGATATAAAATATATCTGGGATAGATTCCACAAAGGCGACAAATCAAGAACAAAGGGCGGTGGAACTGGTCTTGGGCTTTCGATTGCAAGGCAGATTATAAACAGGCATAACCAGACGATATGGGTAGAATCAGGAGAAAAGGGAACTAAATTCACCTTCACATTGGAGATTGTATAATTTTGATATTTTTTAAATATTGTTCATATTTTCTTAAAATTTCGATATTAAAATATATGATGAGGAGGTGTGGCTATGGAGTTCAATGAACACAACTGGGGAAGCGGAATTAAATTTGTTGAGGAAAAGAAACCAAAAAGATTTATTAGACTTATAGGACTTATATTAATAGTTTTCTTTTCTGCATCTATAGGTGGAATTTTAGGTGGATACTATGTTAAGAAGAATTATGAATCAACTTCTATAACATCTGATTTGCCTAATTTAAAGACTCAATCTACTTCAACTTTGCCTAAAAATGCAGTAAATCAAGTTGCAGAACTTGTAGGACCTGCTATTGTTGGTGTAAGCAACAATGTTGACACTGTATTCTGGGGAAAGCAAACTCAAGGAAGCGGCTCTGGAATAATATTCGATAAGAATGGATATATAGTTACAAACTATCATGTTATAGATGGAGCAACTGAGGTTACTGTTACGTTATCTGGAGGCAAAAAACTTCCGGCAAGGGTTATTGGAACGGATTATGAAACCGACCTTGCTATTTTAAAGGTTAACGCAACCAACCTTCCAGTAGCTAAATTTGGAGATTCGTCAAGCGTAAGAGTGGGGGATATTGCCATTGCAATAGGAAACCCTTTAGGCGAGGAATACGCAGGCAGCGTTACAGTTGGGGTTATAAGCGCCCTAAATAGGGAAATAACAGTTGAGGATAGAAAATATAAGGTTATTCAAACAGATGCATCAATCAATCCTGGAAACAGCGGTGGTGCTCTGTGCAATGAAAATGGAGAAGTAATAGGAATTAACACTTTAAAGATTAGCTCTGCAGAGGGGATGGGATTTGCAATCCCAATCAATGAAGCTAAAAATGTAATAGATGAATTGTTAAAACATGGATATGTATCAAGGCCATATCTTGGAATAGCAGGAACGTTTATTGATAAAGAACAAGCTAAGCAATATGGGGTCCCTGCAGGAGTTGGAGTTCAAGAAGTTGAAAGAGGAAGCGGTGCAGATAATGCAGGGTTAAGGCCTGGAGATATAATAGTTGAATTTGACGGCAAAAGGCTTGAAAAGTTTGAAGACCTAACCGAAACAAAAGAAAAGCACAAGGTGGGAGATATTGTCAAGGCTAAAATTTGGAGAGATGGAAGATATCTTGAACTTAGAATAAAACTTGGCGAGAAGATGAGATAGGCTGGCTCAAATGCCAGCCTCTTGGCTTTTTGGAATTTAAATATAAAACTTGTTGATTTTTATTTAAATGGTGTAGAATATAAATGTATACAAAAAGAAAATGCATAAGGAGTGACCTAAGATGTTTCTTATAGTCGGACTAGGTAATCCAGGAAGGGATTATGAACATACAAGACACAACGTTGGATTTGATGCAATTGATAAATTAGCTGAAAAATTAGATGTCAATGTTTCAAAGATTAAATTTAAAGGGTTATACGGTGAAACATTCTTTAATGGAGAAAAAATTATTTTATTAAAGCCATCCACCTTTATGAATTTAAGCGGTGAGAGCCTTATCGAGGCAGCATCTTTTTTCAATATTCCTGAGGAAAAAATAATTGTAATTTACGATGATGTTGATATAGATGTTGGCAGAATAAGAATAAGACCAAGCGGTAGCGACGGCGGTCATAATGGTATGAAAAACATAATATACCACCTCCAAAGCATAAACTTTCCAAGGATTAGAATAGGCATTGGAAAACCCAAAAAAGATATGGTGAATCATGTTCTTGGAAGATTTACTAAGGATGAACAGGAAATAATGGATAAGATTATTGATATTGCGGCAGATGCAGCTATTGAAATAGTAAAAAATGGTGTTCAAAGCTCTATGAATAAGTATAATCCCGTAAATTTGAGTCAAAAATATGAATGAAGGGGGTGGATTTTTGAGCCTAAAAGGACTTATTGATACGATAAGTAAATACAGGGAGTTTTCAAATGTAATTGAAGCCATAAATAATTTGAATACTCCGTGCCAGGTTCACGGCCTTTCGGAATCCCAAAAGGCCTTAGTGTCTTTTTGTCTTTTTTCTAAATTGGATAAACAGGTTCTTTTATTATCCCATAACGATATTGAGGCAAAAAAACTATACGATGACATCAAGTCTTTAACGCCTGATTGCTACTATTTCCCTTCAAAGGAAATGGTGTTGAATATAGACGTTACATCTATGGAAGTTAAGACAGAAAGGCTAAATGTTATAAGAAGGATATTGAGCGGTGAAAAGATAATCGTGGTATCCACCATCGATTCCATTTTTTATAGGATGCCTCCTAAGGAGAGCTTAAATGTTCACTTTGAAATCCAAGTTGGAATGAATATAGATTCTGAATTTATTTCCTCTAAGCTTATCGATTTTGGATATGAAAGAGTGGATGTGGTTGAAGGCAAGGGGCAGTTTGCAAAAAGAGGCGGCATTGTCGATGTATTTTGCCCTGATTATGATGAACCAGTAAGAATTGAGTTTTTTGGAGATGAAGTTGATACTATAAGAAGCTTTGATGGTATTACTCAAAGAAGTATTGAAAAACTGAACCATATTTCAATACATCCTGCAAGAGAAATACTTCTTGACGGAGAAAGTTTAAAAAAAGGCTATGAAGGGATAGAAAGGGATTTTGAAGAAAGGCTAAAATCATTTCCAAAAAAGAAAAGGGATGAGATAGAGAATTTAAAATCAAGAATAAGGGAAACTCTTGAAAAACTCTCCAACTTCAGATATTTCGATGGAATAGACAGCTTTATTCCATACTTCTTTGAAAAGGAGAGCAGCTTTTTAGATTATTTTGAGAATCCTATAATATTTCTTGATGAATCAGGAAGGATATCTCAAAGGATTTTTGCGTCATTTGAGGATTTCCAGGAAATATATAAAACAATGCTCGAAAGAGGAAATGCGCTTCCTAATCAGGCAAACTGCTTTATTTTACCAGAAATTATAATCTCAAATTTAAAATCAAATAATATAGTTGCATTCAATATGCTTCCAAGGATTGTTGAGGATTTTAAACCTAAATCTACTGTGAATTTTAACTCAATTTCGACAACTTCAACTGCTGGTAATATTGAATTTTTAATAAATGAGCTTAAACTAAAGGCGAATAGAGGATTCAGGATACTTGTTTTGTCACAGAATGAAGCAAGAGCGCAAAGGCTTAAAAATGCACTGAAAGAAGAAGGGTTTAATGCGGTTTACAAGGAAGATGTAGATGAACTTAAGGAAAACGTTATTGTTGTTTCAACTGGCACATTGAGCAGAGGAATGGAATTTCCGGACATAAAGCTATCGATTATATCCGACAGCGACCTACATATTGCAAAAAAACCACAGAAAAAACTAAAGGATACTAAGGTTAAGAAAATAAATGTGTTTACAGACCTTAAGGTTGGCGATTATGTAGTTCATGAAAACCATGGTATAGGGCTTTTTAAGGGAATTAAGGAACTTGTGATTGAAGGAATAAAAAAAGATTATCTAATGATACAATACCAAGGCTCAGACATGCTTTATGTTCCTGTAGAGCAGCTGGATTTGATTCAAAAATACATAGGAGCAGATGAGGAAAACCCTAAGATAAACAAATTAGGCGGTGCTGATTGGCAAAAGACTAAAAAGAAGGTTAAAGAATCTCTTAAGGAGATGGCAGAGGATTTAATAAAGTTATATGCTGAAAGAAGCAAGCTTTTAGGGCATGCATTTTTGCCTGATACTCCATGGCAAAAACAATTTGAGGAGGATTTTCCATATCAGGAAACTCCAGACCAGCTAAGAGCGATCGAAGAGATTAAAAAGGACATGGAGAGCCCAAAGCCAATGGATAGACTATTATGCGGTGATGTTGGATATGGTAAAACTGAAGTCGCAATGAGGGCAGCATTTAAAGCAGTAATGGATGGAAAACAGGTTGCAATATTAGTTCCCACAACGCTTCTTGCTGAACAGCATTTTAATACTTTTATACAAAGGTTTAGAGGATTCCCGGTTAATATTGATATGCTAAGCAGATTCAGAAGCAGGGAAGAACAGAAAAGAACATTAAAGGAACTTGCATCGGGAAATGTTGATATAATAATTGGAACTCATAAGCTTTTGCAAAAGGGAATAAAGTTTAAAAATCTTGGACTTTTGATAATAGATGAGGAGCAAAGGTTTGGCGTAAGTCATAAGGAAAAGATAAAGGCACTTAGAAAAAATATAGATGTATTAACTTTAACTGCAACTCCAATACCAAGAACGCTCCATATGTCTTTAATAGGGGTAAGGGATATGAGTATTATCGAAACTCCTCCAGAGGATAGATATCCTGTTCAGACATATGTATTAGAATACAACGAACAGATTATTAGGGAGGCAATAGTAAGAGAGATATCAAGAGGGGGACAGGTGTTTTTTGTATACAATAGGGTGGAGACAATGAAGGATATGCAAATTGAACTTTCAAGGCTTGTTCCTGAGGTGAAAATTATTATGGCACACGGACAGATGGATGAAGAGGAGCTTGAAGAGGCTATTTTAAACTATGCCAATGGAGAGGGAGATGTGCTTCTTTGCACTACTATTATCGAGACGGGCATAGACATGCCGAATGTTAACACTTTGATTGTCTATGATGCTGATAGGATGGGGCTTTCTCAATTGTATCAGTTAAGAGGTAGAGTTGGCCGTTCAAACAGGATTGCCTATGCTTACTTTACATATAGAAAGGATAAGGTATTAACAGAGGTTGCTGAAAAAAGATTGAAGGCAATAAAGGAGTTTACTGAATTTGGTTCAGGATTTAAAATTGCCATGAGGGACTTAGAGATTAGAGGAGCTGGAAGTTTGTTTGGAACAAAGCAGCACGGTCATCTTGCTGCAGTAGGATATGATATGTATTGCAAGCTATTAGAGGAAGCTGTCCATGAATTGAAGGGAGACATAAAGCAAGAGACAATAGATACACAGATTGAACTTCAAATCAATGCATATATTCCAACTGAATATATAGAAGATGAAAAATTAAAGATTGAGGTATATAAAAAAATTGCATCCATTGAAAACCAAGAGGATAAACTTGATATTGTTGATGAGCTTATAGATAGATTTGGAGATATTCCAAAACCACTTGATAATTTAATTGAGGTTGCATTTATAAAGAGCATAGCAAAGACTTTAAAAATTGCATCAATAAAACAGTTTGACAAAGATGTTATGCTTTATTTTAAGGATGCAGATTTATTAAAAATAGATTTTATTAGGGAATTAAATTTAAAGTTTAATAATATAATTTCTTTTGGAAGCACTAAAGAGCCGGTGTTAAGAGTTAAAATAAATAAGCAAAGCGAAATTTTAAACATTTTAAGGGATGTTCTGGAGCATTTTGCTTGTTTACAAAAAAACTAAAGTTGGTATATAATAATTAATAGTCTGAAAAATGAGAGGATGGGGAGAAAAGATGAAAAAATTATCATTGTTAATTTTAATTGCATTTTTGTTAAATTTAGTTGTGGGTTGTGAGCTAATCTCTAAAACTCCTGAGGGAGAAGCTAAGACTGTTGTTGCCAAGGTAAATGGCGAAAAGATTACTAAGGGAGAATTTGATAAATTATTTCAATCACAGATAGTTCAATATGAAATGATGTATGGCGAAGGTTTTGCTTCAAAGCCTGAAAATGCAGATATGATTAAAAGCCTTAAGGAAGATATATTAACTCAGATGATAAATGAAAAACTTATAATTCAAAAGGCGAACGAATTAAAGGTTGTGCCTGATGATAAGACAATTGAAACAGAAGTTAACAAACTGTATGACGATGCGGTTAAGCAGGCTGGCGGCGAAGATAAGTTTAAATCAACGCTTGAAACATTTAAAATGACTGTTGATGATTTCAAAAAGTATATGTCAAACAGAGTTATTATTGAAAAGGTTTATGACGAAGTAGTTAAGGATGTTACTGTAACAGATGATGAACTTATCAAATATTACAATGAAAATATGTATGACTATACAGAAAAGCCAAACAAAATGAACGTTTCTCATATTTTAGTTGAAGATGAAGCTACTGCAAAGAAGGTTTTGGATGAAATTAACAAGGGTGCGAAGTTTGAAGATGTTGCAAAAAAATACAGCACTGACCCAGGTTCAAAGGATAACGGTGGAAACCTTGGGGATATTTATTACAATGATGACAACTACGACAAAACATTTATGACTAATGCTATAGCTCTTCCTGTAGGAAAGATAAGCCCGATTGTTAAGACACAATTTGGATACCATATAATTAAGGTTAACAAGAAGGAAGAATATAAGTTAAAGCCATTTGAACAAGTTAAAGATCAAGTTAAGGAAGTAGTTTTGGAAAACAAGAAGACAGATAAAATAAACGAAACCTTTACAAATTGGGAAAAAGAAGCTAAGATAACAAAATATACAGACAGATTATAATATATAAAAAATACAAGTAATTTTTTACTTGTATTTTTTTGCCTGATAATGTATAATTATAATCAAATAATGTATAAATATAAATGAGGTGATAATGTGAAGCAGGATTTCATTAAGGATTATAGAGAAATGGAAAGAAGCATACAAAGATATAACTCAAGTGCCTGCTCGAATTGCATTTATAATAGTAGACCAAAGAGTTCACAGTTTTCTTGTTCAGTTTGTCATATAAAACTTTTATCCCATAAATAGTTTCGGGCTTTCCTGAAACTATTTTTTTTAAGTATTTTTTGGTATATTTTTTGAAAATTTGAGAAAATTATAAATAATAGAAATAAATAAAAGGGAGGGATAAGATGAAAGCCACTGGTATAGTAAGAAGAATAGACGACCTTGGAAGAGTTGTTATTCCTAAAGAAATCAGAAGAACCCTTAGAATTAGAGAAGGTGACCCTCTTGAGATATTTACCGATAGAGAAGGCGGTATAATACTTAAAAAATATTCCCCCATTGGAGAGCTTTCAGACTTTGCTAAGGAATATGCAGATGCACTTTATACTCAGGTTAATAGACCTGTAATTCTTTGCGATAGGGACAGTGTAATTTCAGTTGCAGGAGTTAACCGAAAGGAATATGTGGATAAGAGGCTTAGCGACGACATTGAAAAGATTTTTGCAGACAAGAAAACAGTTGTATACAACGCAAAGGATGGAGGAAAGCCTATTGCTATTACTTCCGATGAAGAGGGTGAGGCTAATTATACAGCCCAGGTTGTAGTTCCAGTCGTCGTAGAGGGAGAATCAATAGGCGCAGTTGTAATAGTTTCAAAGGAAGCTAATGTGACAATGGGAGAACTTGAAAGAAAGCTTGCCGAAACGGCTGCAGCATTTTTAGGAAAACAAATGATGTCATAATATACATATAATCCTCCTATTTTAAATATTTATTTAGTAAGCAAAAAATAGGAGGATTTTTTATGTCCAGACGAAGCCTTATAAAAGGAGCTTTAATATTATCTATTACCGGAATTATTGCAAAGTTTTTAGGATTTTTCTTTAGAATTCCTCTTATTTATTTAATAGGTGAAGAGGGAATAGGAATTTATCAAATAACATATCCTTTGTATTCTTTCTTGCTTGCCTTAGCTTCAGGACTGCCCATTGCTATTTCAAAATTGATATCAGAAAGGTTGGCGCTTAAAAGGAATAAAGAAGCTGTAGAAATTTTTAAAATTGCATTTTACATAATGCTCATATTTGGACTAACATCCAGCATTACATTAATTATATTTGCAGAATTTTTTATCGAAGTATTTAATTGGAGCAAAGGTGTATATTATTCAATACTTGCAATTGCTTTTGCACCATTCTTTACTTCACTGTTATCAGTTTACAGAGGATATTTTCAGGGAATACAGAATATGTTTCCGTCTGGTGCAAGTCAAATAATTGAGCAGATAGCAAGGGTGCTATTTGGAGTAGGACTTGCATATTTGCTGTTGCCGCTTGGGATTGAAATTGCTGCTGCTGGGGCTGCATTTGGCGCGGTTTCAGGGGCAATGCTTGGACTTTTATTCATTTTATTTTTCTATAGAAAAAATGCTATTTATTACAATAAAAATGAAGATAGCCAGAGCAAGGCAAAGCTTTTGTATGAAATTATAAAGGTTGGCATTCCTGTTTCAATTGCCCATGGTTTAGGGACGATTATGGCATTAATTGATTCGATTTTGGTGGTAGGGCTTTTAAAATCATCGGGATTTGATGAAAAAATGGCAACTATACTTTATGGTCAACTGACTGGAAAGGCGTTTGTTCTTGTTAATGTCCCTCTGACGCTTTCGATGGCGATAGCTCAAAGCACAGTTCCAGCGATTTCAGAAACATTTGCACTTAAAAATAAAATAAATTTGTTTAGGAATATAAATTTATCGTATAAATTGGCGTTTTCTATTGCGTTGCCTTCTTCATTTGGGCTTTATTTTCTTGCAAGGCCTATCATTAATTTGATTTTTCAAGGTATGGGGGATGGATGGCAATTGCTTCAGATACTTTCAATAGCATCAGCGTTTATAATATTTTCCCAGACTTCAACAAGTATACTAAACGGAATAGGAAAAACTACAATTCCGCTGATTGCGCTTATGATAGGGGCAATAGTAAAGGTTGTTTCGCTGTATATTTTAGTTCCAGGCAAATTAAATATTTCTGGTGCAGCATACAGCACTCTTATTTCATATGCTGTAATATCTATTATTGATTTGACATTTGTGATAAAATATACTAAGGTAAAATTTGACTTGGTTGAAGTGGTAATAAAGCCATTGGTTTGCTCTTTAGGGATGATTTATTCGGTTATGGCGACATATCTTTATGCTGCAAATAATTTAGGCAGCAATTTTGCAACGATATTATCAATCACTATTGGTATTTTGGTATATGGATTTATGCTTATTTTAACTGGGACATTTAAAATTTCAGACTTGAGAAAAATAGTTTAAGGGGTGTTGATATACAAATGATTAAAATTGTAGGGCTTGGGCCAGGCTCAGTTGATGATTTGACGATAAAAACTATAGATACTCTAAAAAAATCAAGCAAAACTTTTTTAAGGACATATAAACATCCTAATGTTGAGTATATAAAGTCCATTGGCATTGAGTTTGAAACATTTGATGATTTTTACGACAAGGGTGAAAGCTTTGATGAGGTTTACGAAAAAATTGCAAGAAGGATAGTTGAGGAGGATGGGTGTGTTTATGCAGTTCCAGGGCATCCTCTTGTTGCTGAAAGGTCGGTAGAGCTGATTTTAGAATACGCTAAGGATAAGGGCATTGAAGTAGAAATAATACCTGCACTTAGCTTTATAGATGCGATTATAAACGCATTAAGGTTTGACCCCTCAAATGGATTTAAATTAATAGATGGACTTATGCTTGATACGCACAAGCCGGATTTATATACCGGAAATGTAATAACTCAGGTATATAGTAGATTCATAGCAAGCGAGATTAAGATAAAGCTAATGGAGTATTACGATGACGAGCAGGAGGTCTATGTAATCAGGGCAGCAGGGGTTAAAGACCTTGAAAGAGTTGAAAAGGTTAAGCTATATGAAATAGATAGACTTGACTTTATAGATTATATGACTACCTTATATATTCCACCTGTTGAAAATAAGAAGAAAAACAGCTTTGATGATTTGGTGCAAATACTCGATGTTTTAAGGTCGCCAGGTGGTTGCCCATGGGATAGAGAACAGACTCATGATAGTTTAAAAAGATATATGCTTGAGGAGTGCTACGAGATAATAGATGCAATTGAAGGTAAGGATTACGATGCCCTGTGTGAAGAATTGGGGGATTTGCTGCTGCAGATAGTATTTCATAGCCAGATTGCAAAGGAAAATGAATATTTTGATATAAACGATGTGGTAGATGGTATAGTTAAGAAGATGGTTAGAAGGCATCCACATGTATTTGGGGATAAAAAGGCTGAAACAGCCGATGAAGTTCTTGATATATGGGAAAAGAATAAGATGAAGGAGAAAAATGTTCAAAGCTATACTGAGAACTTAAAGAACATACCTATGGCTATGCCGGCGCTTTTAAGAAGTTTAAAGGTTCAGGAAAAGGCAGCAGAGATTGGTTTTGATTGGGATGATGTAGAGGGCGCTATTTCAAAGGTGAAGGAAGAACTATTGGAAGTTCTTGATGTATATAAATCACAAAAAAATGGTAAAATATTAGAAGAAATTGGTGATTTGTTGTTTGCAGTTGTAAATGTGGCAAGATTTTTAAAGGTTGAACCAGAATTAGCCTTGACAAAAACGACAAATAAGTTTATAACTAGATTTGAATACATAGAAAAAAATGCCTTTAAATTTGGAAAAACTATTCAGGAGTTGACTTTGGAAGAAATGGATAAGCTTTGGGAAGAATCAAAGAAATTTGAGGATTAATAAAAATTTTTACGCTGTTTAGCAGGATTTTTAGATTTTGTGTTGAATATTAAATACATGGTATAATTAAAGGCAAATCCTGCTTTAAATATTAAAATTTTCAAGGAGGGAAAATAATGAACAAGGCAGATTTAATTTCAATGATGGCTGAAAAGAGTGGTTTAACAAAGAAGGACGCAGAAAAGGCTTTAAAGGCTTTTGTTGATAGCGTTCAAGAAGCTTTAGCAAAGAACGATAAGGTTCAACTTGTTGGATTTGGAACATTTGAAGTTAGAGAAAGAGCAGAAAGAAAAGGTAGAAATCCAAAGACTATGGAAGAAATAGTTATTCCAGCATCAAAAGTTCCAGTATTTAAGGCAGGTAAGGAATTAAGAGAAAACGTAAACAAATAAAAAATCAGGTTTAAAACCTGATTTTTTTTTGAGGAGATGAAATTTATGAGGCTTGATAAGTTTTTAAAAGTTTCAAGAATAATTAAAAGAAGAACTGTTGCAAAGGAAGTTTGCGATTCTGGGAAGGTTTTGGTTAATGGAAGAGTTGCAAAGCCTGGAACAGATATCGAAGTTGGAGATATTATTGAGATACAGTATGCTACTGGCAGTGTAAAGGCTGAGGTTATAAGCACTCAAGAGCATGCAAGAAAAGACGAAGCAAAGGAAATGTATAAAATTATTACTGGAAAAGAAATTGAGTAGACATAATATCCACAACCTGTGGATAAGCCTGTTGATAACATGTGGGATATTAGTGGTTTGGTTTTCAACAAAATCCACAAATATTGTTTAAAACTTGTTATTTATGTGAATTTATTTGTGGATAGAATATGTAATATAAATAAAAACCTCTTCATAAAATTATTATGAAGGGGGTTTTTTTATGGAGAATGTTAAAATTGTTAAGACTGATCATAAAATTGTTGTTGATAATAGAAAGAGAGTTAATTTAACGGGAGTTACTCAGGTGCATACATTTAATGAGGAGCAGGTGAATTTAACTACAATCATGGGGGCTTTAGTTATAAGGGGGAAGGAGTTAAAGGTTAATAAACTCAGCGTTGAGACTGGTGAAGTTTCGATTGATGGCGAATTTATTTCTTTAACCTATATTTCAAAGGATGAGGGCAGAAATGAGAGCTTTTTAAAGAAATTATTTAAGTGATTTAAGGTGAGATGTAATGCTATTAAATATAAATACTCAGTTATTATATTTTTTTTCTAATGTAATTGCAGGATTTATGGTAGGAGTTATGTTTGACATTTACAGAGTTATAAGAGGTTTTAAGAATCCTAACAGGATATTGACTGCAATTTCGGATATTTTATTTTGGATACTGGCGTCTTTGATTACTTTTATTTTTATGCTTGTAACTAATAACGTTAACATAAGGTATTATACATTTATCGCTCTTTTTATAGGGTTGTATTTCTATTTCAGCCTGATTTCTAGAATGTTTTTAGATATTTTAAGGTATTTTGTGTATTATTTTATAAAATTAATAAGGCTGCTTATAAGGTTAATACTATTTCCATTTAAACTGATAAGGATATTAATTATTTACACCATATATTTGTTTGAAAGGTTTGAATTTAACCTTAAAAATAAGTTGAATAAAATGCAAAAGGATAAGCAGGAAAACACGATTTAGCATAGAATATAATATATATAAAATACAAAAGGGGAATAGTTATGAAAAAGAAGAAAAGAATATTATGGTTTATAATATTTTTTATTTTTGGTTCGATATTTATAAAGCAGAGTATTATTATGTATAGATTAAACAAGCAGTATAAACAGTATAGTAAGCAGCTTGAGAAGACAAAACTGATTAACGCACAATTAAAGGACAAGTTAAATGAGGCAAAAAGCGAAGATCATGTTGAAAAACTTGCAAGGGAAAAATTAGGACTTGTTAAGCCTGGCGAGATTTTGTTCATCGATAAGAATAGAAAGAGATAGTTTGACTACTTTTATTAATTTAGTTATAATATTATCATTATAATATATTAAGGAGGAAGTCTTTTAATATGACCTTAAAGGTAGGAACAATTTTAGAAGGAACTGTAGTAAACATTACAAATTTTGGTGCATTTGTTGATGTGTCAGGCAAGACAGGTCTAGTCCACATCAGCGAGGTATCTGATACTTATGTAAAGGATATCAGACAGCATCTAAAGGAAAAGGATAAGGTTAAGGTAAAGGTTATTTCAGTTGATGACAATGGCAAGATTAGTCTTTCGATTAAGCAGGCTATGCCAAAGAAATCAGCAAGACCAATTGAAGTTGATTGGCAAAGTGAAAGAGTAAAGGCTAGCGGAACTTCATTTGAAGAAAGACTTGCTAAATTCTTAAAGGAAAGTGAGGAGAGAATCCAGGACATAAAGCATAGAGAAGGCAAAAGGTATGGAACCCTCGCTAAGAAGTAATTATAAAGTGTAATAATGTAGAAGGATAAATATCAGGTATTTTACAAAATGTAAAATACCTGTTTAATATTTGATATATAAAGGTTAAGAGCACTGGCAAATATTACTTGCAAAAAATGATAAAAAAAATGAAAATAACTATTGACGAAATGGTGATACCATTATATAATAATACTTGTCGATGGCGATGCGCCGGAGTGGCGGAACAGGCAGACGCACAGGACTTAAAATCCTGCGGTCTCTAAAAGACCGTACCGGTTCGACCCCGGTCTCCGGCACCACATCGCGGGGTGGAGCAGTTGGTAGCTCGTCGGGCTCATAACCCGAAGGTCGGAGGTTCAAGTCCTCCCCCCGCAACCAACATGGCGGCGTAGCTCAGTTGGCCAGAGCAATCGGTTCATACCCGATGTGTCAGCGGTTCGAATCCGTTCGCCGCCACCAAAATATAAAGTTGAAAAAAACGCCTTGAAACTTTAAGTTTCAAGGCGTTTTGATTTTTGTATTATGAATACCACGGGCTATGCCCGTGGTTCTGAAAAGCTTATAGCTATGAGTAGAAAAAATTTTCCTCCTTTGATAGAATAAATGATAACGGTCTGCCAACCGAGATCAAATCAAAGGAGGAAAACAGTATGGATAATGAAAGTTTATCACATACCAAATGGAATTGCAAATATCATATTGTATTTGCACCAAAATATAGACGACAAATAATATATGGGAAAATAAAGGAAGATATAGGGAAGATATTAGGAAAACTATGTGAATATAAGGGTGTAGAAATAATAGAAGTAAATGCCTGTAAGGATCATATCCATATGCTTGATATGCTTGTGAGTATACCACCAAAATTAAGCGTGTCACAGTTTATGGGATATTTGAAAGGAAAAAGTTCATTGATGATATTTGATAGACATGCAAATTTGAAATACAAGTATGGAAACAGACAGTTTTGGTGTAAAGGATATTATGTAGATACAGTAGGCAGAAATAAAAAAGTAATAGAAGAATATATAAAAAATCAATTACAAGAAGATTTAACATATGACCAAATAAGTTTGAAAGAATACATAGACCCGTTTACGGGTGAGCCTGTGGAAAAAGGCAAAAAATAAACCCCTTTAGGGGTAGCCTGAAAAAAATATGCGGTTGGCAGATATTTCAGGGTGTTTTTAGACACAGCCAGTAATATGCCCTTATAGGGCTAATGCAAACCACCCGTTTTACGGGTGGTTATGATTAATTGGCAGGTGTTATATAAATAAATGTAAGATGGTCGTAATATTCATCGTAGTTAAACCAATCAGTTCCTCCCCAACTATCATTTATTTTTATTTCTCTATCTCCTAATGAGGTGTCATAATAGTACCCCCTGCCTAAAACAAAATGCCATGAATAATAATGACCACTAATATAAGGTAGATTATTAAAACGTATTCCCACAGGTTTAGATTTATCTATTTCACTTGTATATGTGCTATAACTAGGTGGAGTACTATGAGATCCTTGAAAATGATATCCTCCTTCTACATTTGCATGGTGAAGCACTCCAGATAACCAATTCGGAGCAGTTGTCCCTAATGATCCTGTATTCATGTCAATTTTTAGATGGTCTATAAAGCGGCCAACACTACCATAATAAGATACTCCACGAATATTAGGATATCCTTTTGTTTTCCAGTATTGAAGAAGCATTGCACCTGCTGTTGGACCACAAGCATTTTCAGGGTATGATGATGCATCTTGATTATAGTTTATACTATCAAAAGCAGTTATGTCATTGTATTTTTCAGAATAACCTTGAGGAGATACTTCAATTGATGAATTTAACGAATCATCATTTAAAGTAGCTTCCCATACTTTGTTTGCTTCTACTGCATTTGTTGGCTGTATATCAATATTTTTTAATAAA
Organism: Caloramator mitchellensis; assembly: GCF_001440545.1. Classification (NCBI taxonomy): domain Bacteria; kingdom Bacillati; phylum Bacillota; class Clostridia; order Eubacteriales; family Clostridiaceae; genus Caloramator; species Caloramator mitchellensis. The sequence goes on along the minus strand of NZ_LKHP01000007.1, from coordinate 16,889 downwards.
TCAATTGTTTGTTTATCTACAAATTCCTTACTTTTTGTATTGTAAAATGTTTTATCTACTTCTTTTCCATTTTCAATAATTGGTAATTCTACAATATACATTAATGGATTTATGTAATAATATTTAGGATTACCAAGTTTTCTGTTGTTATCTATTAGTTGTTGAGCCTTTTGTTTAATTTCTTCTAACTGCTCATCTGGTGGAGTTGATAATGAAGCTGCTAATACAGGCATCTTATCTTTTGTTGCAGAAACAATAATGTAGCCAACGGCTTTTCCTTGATTAATTAATTTTACCATATAAGCATTTTTATTTCCTTTTAAATCTGATAAGAGTATAGGTGTGTCTAATTTTTCATAGTTCCAACCATTATCATGTTTTGAGATTTTTTTAATGAATTTTTCAGCAGCTTTGATAGCTTCTTTTTCTGATACATATTTTGTTTTTGTTGATGCAAATGTTACAACTGTGTTTGTCATTAAAAAAACAAATGTGATAAGTAAAATAAATATTTTTTTCATATTCTCCCTCCTTAATAACAAAATTTATCTTATTACCATTATTTTACTATTTTGGTATTTTGTCAATATGTTTTTTCATCTGAACGCTTATTATTGAAATATAGCTTGCTATAAAAATGACAATAAATAAACCTCCTATCCAAAATTCCCATATTCTATATGGTAGTGGTATTATATATTGGGTATAAGTTCTTCGTAAAGTGTAATATAATGAAAAAAATTTGCCTATTCCCCTATTAAAAAGTATCATCGTAATAATGATTGATGATATTAAAATCATAAATTTATAACTTGTTTTATAATTATATGTCAGCTTAAAGAAATTTCTTGCAAAGTCTATTGCAAACATAAACGTAGCTATTGTTGAAGTTATAACAAACACGGGCACTAATGGGACTATGCCATTACCTGATATTTGATGTGGTTTTGGACTAAATGCAACAACAAAATAATTAGAAAGTAAAATAATAAATAATAAAAGTATTCTTTTTATCATCATCCCAACTCCAATCTATGTATTTAGTTCTATTATATAATATTTTTTGCATTTTTTGTATTTAATTTTATTAAAAAAACATGCCCAGCATAGCAAGGCTGTAACCGGCAAGTACTTTTGGAGAAATTTCGGAAGTTTTTTATCCCGAAATTTTTCCATTTAATCATTAAAAAATGACTTCCTGTTTTCCAATCTGTAACTCTTACCTGTCATATTAAAAATCTCACATCTATAGGTTAGCCTGTCTAATATAGTTGCTGTTAGGGCAACATCCTGCAAAAGTTCGGTCCATTCTTCAAACCCTTTGTTAGACGTGATAATTATTGATGTTTGTTCATGTAGATTTGAGACTAATTGAAAAAATATATTTGCTTCTTCATGTGAAATTGGAAGATACCCAATTTAATCAATAATGACAAGGTCTGAAGAATATATTCGATTAATTATAAGAGTCAAAACGGGACCACCTTTACAAAAAAGCTGCATTTTAATGCGACCTTTTACTTCAGTTAGGGTTTGAATTTGTCTGGTAGTTTATTTGACCATGGAAGCGATTTGTTTAGCTTTTCCTTTTGTAATATCAACGTTAGGCATAGTTTCAAATAAATATTTCAAACACTATTGAGAAAGCTTTATCCCATTTTCCTTGCACTACTTTGGAGTTAAAAGTCCGCTTTCTTGAAAATTCTAAGTCAATGCATCCTAGTTTGGACTATTTTGTCTATTTGAGGATGAGTATGGAATGCCATGGGTTGTAGACAGAAACAAATATAATAAGAATTGAAGGAATTTTGGTAAATGTGTAGAAAATTTAAGTATAAGAAATATTATTCAAAGGGTATATTAATTCAATATCGAATGTTTTAATAGAACTTTATATTTTAGCCGGAGGGACATTATGGAACAATGTCAAAAAAATTCATGATGTCGTAAAACTGCGGCTAAGAATTTTCAGTAGCAATGCTAAGATGAGAAAATTTTATTCTAAAATCTTCAGTCGAATAATATTTTAAATCTTAAAAAAATAGCTTTAATTGTCTATAAATTTTCTGGGAAAAATTGTAATAATGACAAATTATTCAACATATATTTGATATAATAACCTCACATTAATGATGTGGGGTGGTTTTATGTTGGAGAGAGGGATAGATGTAAAAGTTTCAAGAAAGGAAAAATTTACGTTAAGGCATTTGGCTTTGTTTGCAGCGCTATTTTTAGTTTCAAGGGTAGTATTGTTAAACGAGATAATGCCATTTGGAATCTCGCTGCTTATTGCAGCTGCATTATTGCTTGAAAGAGAATATACTCTTCTGGCGGGGATATTTGTCATACTTGGCTATCTGACTCAGGTGGATTTGTTGATTGCAAGAGAGCATATTTTACTATCGGCAATAGTGATTCTGTATAGTTTAATAAAGAGAGGCAAGAGTAAATTTATTAATCTTGCAGTTATTGCTTCGATTTTGAACATAGCATTATCGGTATACACGCATAAATTTATATTAAAAAATCTGGCATTATATGATTTTGTTATAGTTTTATTCGAAACATTCATACTTGTATCCTCAGCTTACATATTCAATCATGGAATTTCAGCATTCTTATCAAACAAGAAAATAGATTTAATTAGGGAAGAGATAGTTAGCATAATACTGATTTTTGCTATTTCTTTCGCAGGTATTTGGGATATTGGCTACAAATATTTTTCTCTAAAATCTTCTCTAGCATTTTTAATAGTTATTGCTATTGCATACCTTAGGGGTTCTCAATCAGCTGCAGCAGCAGGAATATTGTTTGGATTTGTTTCAAATTTTACAGATAATTTTACACCTTATATTTTAGGCATTTATGGATTTAGTGGCTTGATTGCAGGGGCCTTCAGGGACATGGGAAGAATTCTTACAGCATCATCTATGTTTATTTCAGCAGGAATACTTATACTCTACTCAAACAAACTGGATGTTTTATCCTCGATGATGATTAATATGTTTATTCCTTCACTTGTATTTGTGGTTATACCTTCCTCTATATATGAAAAAATCAACCTATACTTTGATGTTGATAAGAAAAAAGACGCACAGCAAAATTTATACATGGAAAGAATAAAGGATTATATAAATATTAAGCTTGATGCAATTTCAAAATCATTAAACAGTCTTTCGGGAATGCTAAATGAAAAATATGAGCACGGACTTTCTAAAAATAATGAAATAAAGGGAGTAATTGAGAAGGTTGCAAATAGAGTTTGTGCAAATTGTGGTTCGAGGGCGTTTTGCTGGAGCAGGGAGACGTATATAACCTATGAGACTTTCTTTGATCTGCTAAGAACTTCCGAGAAAAATGGTAGGCTGGAATTTAAAAATGTTCCAGATAATTTTAAATTGAAGTGTTCGAAGCTTCATGAACTAATAAAGCAAATCAATTTTGAAATGGAGATTATGAGAATAAACAGCAGATGGAGCAAAAAACTTGTTAACTCAAAGAAGATTTTAGCTGAACAAATAAGGGGAATCTCAGTTGTTGTTTCTGATTTAATAAAGGATGTGACTAAATCTGTTGAGTTTAAGAGTGAAATTGAGGCAGAGATAGCAGTCGAACTTGAATCAAGGGGAATTAAATTTAATGATGTATTAGTAACTAAAAATTCAGCAAACAAATATGAGGTTACTATTTATGGAACGCCGTGCACAGGGAGAGTATCTTGTAATTCTGAAGTTTCAAGGATTGTTTCAGATGTTTTAAACAGAAGGATGATAAGAGAAAATTCCATGTGCAGAATAGATGAAGGAAACAAAATTTGTCAGTATAAATTAATAGAAGCTGAAAACTATGGGGTAGCTGCTGCAGTTGCAAGGGCTTCAAAGGAAGATTTGAGCGGCGATAGCTATTATTTTGGTAATGTTGCACCAGGAAGATATATTTTGTCCATATCCGATGGAATGGGAAGCGGTTTTGAAGCAGCAATGGAGAGCAATACCACCATTACTCTGCTTGAAAAATTTATGGAGGCTGGTTTTGATAGAAATACTACTATGAAGGCAATAAACTCAATACTTCTTCTTAAGAACGACTCCGAGAGCTTTGCAACAGTTGATTTAGGAATAATAGACCTATACGAAGGAGTTGGGGAATTTATAAAAATAGGTGCAGCTTCAACTTTTATTAAATCAGGACGCGATGTTTCAATTATTAACAACAAGAGTCTGCCTATTGGGGTAATGGATGAAATAGAAGTTGAAAGCGAGATAGTGGAATTTAAAAATGGCGATATAATTGTTATGGTTTCTGACGGTGTAACCGATGCAGATAGCGAATTGAAGGACAAATGGGTGTCAAAATTACTAAGAGAATACAGCAGCGGCAATCCAAAGGATATTGCAGACTACATATTAGAAAAAACAAAGGAAAAGTATGGGGATGAATTAAAGGACGACATAACAGTAATAGCAGCAAAAATATGGATGGTGACATTCACTTGATTTCTTGAGTTCTTGAATTGTTTGACAATTTAAGCTTGAAATGAGAGCCTTAGGGTTCTCTTTTTTGTTGTTAAAAATTGAATAGTTTGGTATATTAGAAGAAAAAAGAAATCAGGTGATGATATGATTGACAAGGTTTTAGGATTTATTAAGAAAAACAAAATGATAGAGTGTGGAGATAAAATAGTAGTTGGATTCTCGGGAGGGCCGGATTCAACTGCGCTTTTGCATGTATTGGACAGATTAAAAGAAGAGTTGAATATTGAAATATTTGCAGTTCACATAAACCATATGATAAGAGGCGAAGAAGCATCGAGGGATGAAGAGTTTTCAAGGAAGTTTTGCAAAAGATTTAACATACCATTTTATTCCTTTAGAATAGATGTTCTGAAAATGGCAAAGGAAATGGGACTGTCGTCTGAAGAGGCAGGCAGAGTTGCAAGGTATGATAGCTTTGACATGGTCTTAAGGAAAGTTGGAGCAAACAAAATTGCACTTGCGCACAACAAAAATGACCAAGCTGAAACTGTAATTATGAAATTTTTAAGGGGGGCAGGGCTCAAGGGCATTTCTGGAATTAGCCCTGTTAGGGATAATATAATAAGACCTATTCTTATTTGCACGAGAGAAGAGATTGAAAAATATTGTATTGAAAATGCTCTAAACCCTGTTATAGACAGCACAAATGAAGAGGCAATATATTTAAGAAATAAAGTAAGGCTGCAGCTCATGCCTTATATTAAAGAAAACATTAATGAAAATATAATCGATAGTTTGTTTAGAATGGCAGATATATTCAGAGATGAAGAAGGGTATATGGAAACTCAATCAATAAATGAGTTCAAAAGGCTAAACAGGGATGGATGGATTGAAATTGATAGTTTCTTAAATTTACATATTGCTTTAAAAAGAAGAATAATAAGGCATATGATTAAAGAGGTAAAGGGAGATTTAAATGCTATAGAAAACATCCATATTGAAGAGTGCTTAAATTTAATTCAGAGAAATGAGACTGGTAAATCAGTAATACTTCCAAAGGGATTAGTTGGAGAAATAAGTTATGGAAGGTTTAGAATAAAGATAAGTGAAAATAAAGATGAGGTGGAGTATAAATTAGAAATACCTGGAGAAATTTATTCAAGTGAATTTAAAATTAAGGTAGTTGCAGAAATTATTGAAATTAATGAAAATTTAATAGAAACACAGTTTATTAAATTTTTTGATTATGATAAAATTAAAGGTGACATTTTACTTAGAAATAGAAGGGAAGGGGATTTTATATATCCAAAGGGGATGAATGGAAGAAAAAAACTGAAGGATTTATTCATTGATAAAAAAATTCAAAAGGATGAAAGGGACAGGATACCTCTTATTGCAATTAATAATGAAATTTTGTGGGCATATAATATTAGAGATACTAAAAATTATAAAATAGATAATAATACTAAAAGAGTATTAAAAATTAAAATCGAAAGGGGTTAAGTAATGGATAGCGCAATTGAAAGGGTATTGCTAAGCGAAGAAGAAATAGGTAAAAGAGTAAAGGAGCTCGCAGAAGAAATTAGAAACGATTTCCCAAATGGAGATTTAATATTGATTGGAGTTTTAAAAGGTTCTGTTATTTTCGTAGCAGATTTGATGAGGGCTATGAACATTAATGTAACAATGGATTTTATGGCTGTTTCAAGTTATGGAACATCCTCTGAAACTTCAGGAGTTGTTAGAATATTAAAAGACCTTGATTTTGATATTGAAGGAAAGGATGTTATAATAGCAGAGGATATAATAGATACTGGAACTACTCTAAAATATTTGTATGAATATCTAAAGGCAAGGAATCCAAGGAGTTTAAAAATTTGCTGTCTTTTAGATAAGCCTGCAAGAAGAAAAGTTGATATTGAAGGGGATTATGTTGGTTTTAGAATTCCAGACGCTTTCGTTGTAGGCTATGGACTTGACTTTGCAGAAAAGTATAGAAATTTACCTTATATAGGTGTTTTAAAAGAAGATGTTTACAAAAAGTAAACAATCGTGTATATTAAAATATTATGGAATAAAAGGATTCGCTGAAAGGGGGGCCTAAAATGAACAAGAATTTTCTTAAGAGCGCAAGCGCTTGGCTGCTTATAATAATGGCATTTTTCTTTGCAATGACTTTAATCGATGGTGGAACAACTAAAAAAGTTGATATAACCTATACTAACCTTATAAACGAAATCGACAGGGGAAATGTAAAGAGCATATATATCGATACTGATACCGGTAGTGCAACTGGTGAATTTAAGGATGGAACTAATTTTTCATCCACTGTAAATATAAATACAAGCGAGTTTGAAAAATATATCAACGACTATAACAAAACTCACGCTGAAAAGATACAGTTGAAGTTTGTGCCGCCTTCAAAATTCCCATTCTGGGTATCGGCACTGCCTAATATAATAATGATAATTATGCTTGTTGCAATCTGGTTTATATTCCTGCAGCAGGCACAAGGCGGCGGTGGCGGAAAAGGAGTTATGAACTTCGGAAAGAGCAGAGCAAAACTCGTTAACAACGAAAAGAAGAGGGTGACATTTGAAGATGTTGCTGGTGCTGACGAAGAAAAGCAAGAACTTCAAGAAGTTGTTGACTTTTTAAAGAATCCAAGAAAGTATATTGAAATGGGGGCAAGAATTCCAAAGGGTATTCTTTTAGTTGGACCTCCAGGAACAGGTAAAACTCTTCTTGCTAAGGCTGTTGCAGGTGAAGCAGGGGTTCCTTTCTTTAGCATAAGCGGTTCTGACTTCGTTGAAATGTTTGTTGGTGTCGGTGCATCAAGAGTTAGAGACCTATTTGACAACGCTAAGAAGAATTCACCATGTATTGTATTTATAGATGAAATAGATGCTGTTGGTAGACAAAGAGGAGCAGGTCTTGGTGGTGGACATGATGAAAGGGAGCAGACATTGAATCAGCTTCTTGTTGAGATGGACGGCTTTGGAACAAATGAGGGTATTATTGTCCTCGCTGCGACAAACAGACCTGATATACTCGACCCTGCCCTTTTAAGACCGGGTAGATTTGACAGACAAATAGTTGTCAATACACCGGACGTTAAGGGAAGAGAAGAAATATTAAAGGTTCATGCAAGAAATAAACCACTTGACGAAGGCGTTGACCTTTCAATAATTGCAAAGAGAACACCAGGATTCACTGGTGCAGATTTAGAAAATCTTATGAACGAAGCTGCATTGCTAACAGTTAGAAACGGCAAAAAGCTAATTGGAATGGATGAGCTTGAAGAAGCTATAACAAGAGTAATTGCAGGGCCAGAGAAAAAGAGCAGAATAATGAACGAAAGAGAAAGAAAGCTTACTGCTTACCACGAAGCAGGTCATGCAGTTGTAATGAAGCTTTTACCTAATACTGACCCAGTGCACCAGATAAGCATAATTCCAAGAGGAAGAGCAGGTGGATATACTCTTGCGCTGCCACAGGAGGATAAGCATTACGCTTCAAAGACTGAGCTTGAAGAAGAAATTGTAAGTCTTTTAGGCGGTAGAGTTGCTGAAAAGTTAATTCTTAACGATATATCAACAGGTGCAAAGAACGATATTGAAAGAGCAACTAATATCGCAAGAAAAATGGTTATGGAATACGGAATGAGTGAAATACTTGGACCAATTGAGTTTGGAACTGGACACGATGAAGTATTCCTTGGTAGAGATTTTGCAAAGACAAGAAACTACAGCGAAGAAGTTGCAGCTATAATAGATAAAGAAATTAAGAGAATAATAGAATCTGGATATAATAGAGCTGAAGAACTTCTAAAGCAAAATATATCAAAACTTCACAAGGTTGCAGAAGCTCTACTTGAAAAAGAAAAGCTTGAAGCACAAGAATTTGAAACTATATTCTCAGAAGCATAAGCCTCGGTTTTACCGAGGTTTTCTTTTATATTTTAGTTGAATTAGTCTATTAAAAGTAGTATATTATTGGTAGAAAACTAAAAGGGGTGTTAATGATGATAGTATCTCATATCGACGAGGTTAAGGGGATTGAAATCAACAACGAGTATGTTAAGGATGCCGTTAAAAAGGTTTTAATCACACCGAACGAAGGTTGGCAAGGTCATGTTATGAGAGTTTTTGAAATAGGAAAGGGTGGCTATACACCAAGACATACACACCCTTGGCCGCATATAAATTATATATTAGAAGGAAATGGAACACTGCATATCGAAGGAAAGGACTATGAAATAAAAAAGGGTTCCTTTGCATATGTTCCAGCTGAAGCACTTCATCAATTTATGAATACTGGAGACGATAAATTAGTTTTTATCTGCATAGTTCCTGAAGAAGGGGATAAATAAAATGGCAGGCTTTGGCCTGCCTTGTTTTAAGAGGAGGTAAATATGATTTTAGTTTTTGACGTAGGAAATACTAATATAGTAGTCGGAGCTTATGATGGAAAGAAATTATTAGATGTTTGGAGAATGTCTACAAATCCTCCAAGAACATCTGATGAATATGGAATTATAGTTATAAATTTATTTGAAAAGTCAGGTTTTGATTATAAAAAGGTTGATGCAGTTGTTGTTTCATCTGTTGTTCCAAATATAATGTACTCTTTAGAGCATATGATTAGAAAATATTTTGAGGTTGAGCCCCTCGTGGTAGGACCCGGGGTTAAGACAGGTATAAATATAAAATATGATAATCCAAAGGAAGTTGGTGCTGATAGGATAGTTAACGCTGTTGCAGCACTTGAAATATATAAAAGACCTCTTGTTATAGTCGACTTTGGAACTGCAACGACATTTTGTGCAGTCGGAGAAAAGGGAGAATATTATGGCGGTGCTATTGCTCCAGGGATTAAAATCTCAAGCGATGCGCTTTTTGAAAAGGCTGCAAAGCTCCCGAGGATTGAACTTGTTAAACCAAGTAGTGTAATATGCAAAAACACTGTAAATAGCATGCAGGCAGGAATTATATACGGTTATGTAGGATTGGTTGACTATATAGTTGGCAAAATGAAGGATGAGATGATAAAATTAGGTGAAAGCGAACCTTATGTGGTTGCTACAGGTGGACTTGCAAAGCTAATTGCTCCGGAAAGTTCTACAATAAAAGAAGTCAATCCTATATTGACTTTGGAAGGTCTAAGGATAATTTACGAAAAAAACAGGTGATTTTATGAAAATAGGAAACTATACAACAAATAATGATGTCTTTTTAGCACCAATGGCAGGGGTAACGGATAAGGCGTTTAGAATAATATGCAAAGAATATGGGTGTGGAATGGTCTATACCGAAATGGTAAGCTCTAAGGGACTATTCTATGGAAGTAAAAAAACAAATTTCTTGCTTGATATAGATGAAAAGGAAGCTCCAGTGATAGTTCAGCTTTTTGGAAGCGAACCAGAAATTATGGGGCAAATGGCTGAAGTGGTTAGCCAAAACTCAAATGTAGTATCCATAGATATAAACATGGGATGTCCTGCGCCTAAAATTGTTAAAAACGGTGAAGGCAGTGCTCTTATGAAAAATCCAACACTCGCGTATAATATTGTTAAAAATGTTGTTAATATGTCTTCAAAACCCGTGTCGGTCAAATTTAGAAAGGGCTGGGACGAGGCTAATATAAATGCAGTTGAATTTGCAAAGATGATGGAGGACGCCGGAGCCAGCTTTATAGCAGTTCATGGCAGAACGCGTGAACAGATGTATGAAGGCAGAGCTGATTGGGATATCATAAGAAAAGTTAAGGAATCAGTCGCCATTCCTGTTATAGGCAATGGTGATGTGGTCGATGAAAAAAGCGCAGAGCAGCTTTTTAAGACAACGGGTGTAGATGCAATTTTGATTGGTAGAGGAGCATTGGGCAATCCATGGATTTTTAAAAGGATAAATCACTATATTGAAACAGGTGAAGTGTTGCCTGAAATATCCATTGAAGAAAAGTTTGAAGTTATTTTGAAACATCTTAGAATGGCTGATGAATTTAAAGGTAGACAGGGAATAATTGAAATGAGAAAGCATATAGCGTGGTATTTAAAGGGACTTAAAAATTCCACTCATGTAAAGGACATGATAAACAAAATGGATAACAGAATAGAAATAGAGGAATTGTTAAAAAAATATATGGAAACACTAATTTAGGATGCTTATGCATCCTTTTTTATTGAAAAAAATCCATAACAGGTATAAAATGTAATTGAGCACAAATAGTGCACAGGGGGGATAGGATGGATTATGTAAGAGTTGGGGATAAGGTAATAAGTATAAATAAAATCAACGACGCAATTGATAAGATACTTGAATTAAGGTGTAAGGGATACTCGCAGCAGGAAGTTGCTAAAATATTAAACATAGACAGAACATTTATTTCGAGACTTGAGAGCATCGGTGAAGTTAGAAAGGGAGGCGATATAGCTGTTGTTGGATTCCCGATTGCAAACAAAAGGGAACTTGAAGAAAAACTAAGAGAAGCTGGAGTTGACTATGTGTTTATTTTAACCGAAGAAGAAAGACAAAATTTTGTTAAGGAACAAAACGCAACTCAACTTGTCAACGAACTTTTAGAGATTGTATCGAGGGTTAGAAAATATCAACATTGCATTATACTTGCTTCAAACTTTAGGTCTAAACTTTTAGCCGACCTTTTGGATGCCCACGTTTATACGATTGACATAGGAAAATCGCCATTAAAAAATGATGTTGAGGTAGATGTCGATAGTGTTTTAAAAATAATTGAGACTATCAAGGGCTGAGGTGATAAAATGAAAAGAATCGTGTCTGTTAGTCTTGGTTCTTCAAGCAGAAACCACAGGGCCGAAGCTGAACTTTTGGGTGAAAAATTTGTTGTCGAAAGAATAGGGACCGATGGAGATTTAGAAAAGGTTATTGAATTAATAAAGGAGATGGATGGAAAAGTTGATGCTTTTGGAATGGGCGGCATTGACCTGTATGTTTATGCTGACGATAAAAGATATGAGATAAAGGATGCAGTTAAGATAAAGGAAGCTGCAAAAACAACACCTATAGTTGATGGCTCGGGGCTTAAAAATACGCTTGAGAGAAAGGTTATTAAACACATAAACGATAGTGTTATAAACTTAAAGGGTAAAAAGGTTTTAATGGTTAGTGCAGCAGACAGGTTTGGCATGGCACAAACTCTAAACGAAGTTGGTGCTGAACTTATTATTGGAGATTTAATGTTTACATTAGACATACCAATACCACTAAAATCGTTTAAAACATTCTACGCTGCTGCAAAGATTTTGATGCCTATTGTAGTAAGAATGCCTTTTGAAATGCTTTATCCAACAGGTAAAAAGCAGGATGAAAGAACTCCAAAGCATGAAAAATATTTTAATGAGGCTGAAATAATAGCCGGGGATTATTTATTTATTAAAAAATATATGCCTGAAAGATTAGATGGCAAGATTATTATTACAAATACTGTAACTAGCAGAGATATTGATGAGCTAAAAAGTATGGGTGTCAGAATGCTCATTACTACGACTCCAGAATTTGAAGGAAGGTCATTTGGAACCAATGTAATGGAGGCGCTGTTAGTTTCTATTATAAATAAGAAGGTTGAGGACATAATTCCTCAAGATTATGAGAATATGCTCGATAAATTAGAATTTAAACCAAGAATACTATACTTGGATGAAAAAGAATTAGTCGCAAATGAGTAACATATAATTTATTGAAGCAATATTAGGGTGTTACTTTTGAAAAATGTGTTGGTCATTGAAAGAGTTGGTGAAAAGGATTTAGCTAAAAGCAATAATATTTTACACAAATTATTGCTTCCATTCAAAGAAAATAATTTTAAGTTAAAAAATGTTGAGGCAGCTTTAGTCAAAATACCTGAGGGATTAGAAAGAATTAAACTAAGTTTAATAGTTAATTTTAACAAAAGAAACAATATTGTTCTGTCGAGGGATTATGATATTAATTTCGATATTAAATTTTATTCTACTTATTTAATTAGGGCGCTTGATATATTTACAGTTAAATTAAAGTGCGACTTAAGGCTTAATGAAATACTAATAGCAGACGCAGATAATTTAATTGGAAAGCTCTGCTTTTATAATCTGTTGCCATTTGCAAGAAGAATAGTTCTGCTTACAAATAATAAAAATAATTTAGAAAAGGAAGCTGAGTTTGCTTATTATAAATATGGGACATCAGTAGCAGTTGTAGAGGATATAGTGTATACCGAAAAAATTTGTGATGCTATGATTATCACAGACGAAAAGTATATAGGTTTATTGAAATCCAAAAAGCCTGCACTTTCGCTTTGCAGAATAAATGAACACTATGATTACTGTTTTGAAGACGTTGATATTACTTTAAATTATGAGGAATTTTTTAAGCCGATATTTGCACTAGGATACCTGAATGTATATGATTATGAAAAGAACTGGCAAATGGCCGAGAAAGAAGGTTTTAGGATAGTAAGATTTATTTCAAATGGGAATACTGTTTTGACACTGTGATGTAGAAAAATTGTATATGCTGGTATAATATATTAAATTTTGTTTATAATAAATATATCAAAATAGTTGACAGTGCTATATGTGTGTTTTATAATACGATATAATGGAAATAAAACAAGCACTATAAAGGTCCCTTTATAGTGCTTGTTTGTATAATTTATGCATATAATATCAATAAATCCTTAAATCTTTTTTAAAACAAGAGGGGAGAGTAATTATGGGAGAAAACAACAAACAGGTGATTTTGACATACGAAGGAGTAAAAAAGATAGAAGAAGAATTAGAATATCTTAAGACGGTAAAAAGAAAAGAAGTTTCTCAAAAAATTAAGACTGCAATTTCATTTGGAGATTTAAGTGAAAACTCAGAATACGACGAAGCTAAAAATGAGCAGGCGTTTGTAGAAGGAAGAATTGCAACTCTTGAAAATATGCTAAAGAATGCAAGAATAATAGATGAAGAGGACATAAATACAGAAGTTGTTTCAATCGGTTCTACTGTAAAGGTTAAGGATTTGCAATACGGAGATGAAATGGAATTTATGATAGTAGGTTCAGCAGAAGCAGACCCAAAGAAGATGAAGATTTCAAATGAAGCTCCGATTGGAAGAGGACTTCTTGGTAAAAAAGTTGGTGAGAAGGTTGAGATTCAAGTCCCAGATGGAGTTGAATCTTTTGAAATATTAGAAATAAGAAGACATTAATGGAGGGTGAATTATGGCGAACACTAATGAAGAACTCAATCAACAGGAATTACAACAGCTTGAAGAGGAATACAACGAGCTTATGAAGCAAAGACTACTTAAGCTTGAAGAGTTAAGGGAAAAGGGACAGGACCCATTCCTGATAACTAAATACGACAGAACACATACTTCAAAACAGGTAAAGGAAGACTACGACGTATTAGAGGGCAAGGATGTAAAGGTTGCAGGAAGGCTTATGACAAAGAGAATTCATGGAAAAGCAGGATTCTCGGACATCAACGACAGATATGGCAAACTGCAACTATACGTTAAAATAGATGATGTTGGTGAAGAAAAATTAAAGGCATTTAAGTCACTTGATATTGGTGACATAATAGGTGTTGAAGGAACAGTATTTAAGACAAAGACTGGTGAAATTTCTATACATGTAAAAGATTTCACACTGCTTACAAAAGCACTAAGACCACTTCCAGAAAAGTGGCATGGATTAAAAGACCCAGATTTAAGATATAGACAAAGATATGTGGACCTAATCGTTAATCAGGATGTTAGAGAAACATTCTTCAAGAGAACTAAGATTATCAGCGCCATCAGAAGGTTCCTTGATGAAAGGGATTATATAGAAGTTGAAACTCCGGTATTATCACCAATTGCCAGCGGTGCGGCAGCAAGACCATTTATAACACATAGCAATGCATTGGACATAGATTTGTATTTAAGAATTGCAACTGAACTTTACTTAAAGAGGCTTATCGTTGGTGGTTTTGAAAGAGTATATGAAATGGGTAAGAACTTCAGAAATGAAGGTATAGATATAAGACACAACCCAGAATTCAACATGATTGAATTATATCAGGCATATGCAGATTATCACGATATGATGGAGCTTACTGAAAATCTAATAGCATATGTTTGCATGGAAGTTTTAGGAACTACAAAGGTTAACTATCAGGGAACTGAAATAGACTTTAAACCACCGTGGAATAGATTGACAATGAAGGAAGCAGTTAAGAAGTATGCTAATGTAGATTTTGATTCTATCAAATCTGACGAAGAAGCAAGAGAACTTGCTAGGAAGTTAAATGTTTTGGATGAATTGAAAAAGGACTTAAAGGATTGTTCAAAGGGAGATATACTTGTAGCTATATTTGAAACACATGCAGAAAAGCATTTGATTCAACCTACATTCGTATTGGACTACCCTGTTGAAGTTTCTCCATTGACTAAGAAGAAGCCTGACGACCCAATGTTTACCGAAAGATTTGAGGCTTATGTTTTTGGTAGAGAAGTTGCCAATGCATATTCAGAATTAAACGACCCAATTGACCAGAAGGAAAGATTCCTACAGCAATTAAGAGAAAGAGAACTTGGGGATGATGAGGCATATATGATGGACGATGACTTTATTAATGCGCTTGAAATTGGCATGCCTCCAACAGGTGGTCTTGGAATAGGTGTAGATAGAATTATTATGTTCTTGACTGATTCATATTCAATAAGGGACGTAATATTATTCCCAACTATGAAACCTACAAAATAGATTAATTCAATGAATATATAATGTAACTTAGTTGGCCTCATGATATGATAAACCAATAAATCATATCATGGGGCCTTCTATTATTGCTGTGAAGTATATTAATACGCCCAATAAAATTTGCGTTGTAAAAAATTATATTTGTTTGCAGGAAAATAGAAAAAATTGTAGAATTATTTAATTAAGCAATGTGTCTTAACTTACCGAGCAAAGGGTGAGATTATGAAAAAAATTAAGATAAATGTATCAGATTGTTGTATAGGCGATAAGTTAGCCTATGATGTAATATTGGAGTCGGGAATAACTCTTTTGACGGAAGGAACGGTTTTAAACGAGTTTATTATTAATAAATTAGAAAATCTAGGTATTGAGCGAATATATATATATTCAGATTTTGAAGAAAGCGTTAGTCAGAAAGAATTGCACTTCGCGGAACTTTCAAATGATTATTCGGAAAAGGTAGAGACGATAAAGGATATAATTAATGATTTGGCTATAGGAAAAAAATTAGATTATCCTTCAATCGTTGAAATTACACATGATTTGGTCAAAAATATTGATGAGAAGGATAATATTGTAAAGCTTTTATCTACATTAAAAGCCTTTAATCAATATACATACAATCACTGTCTTAATGTTTCACTTTATAGTTTATTGCTTGGAAAGTGGCTGGGGTTGAAGGAAGGTATGCTGAATGAATTATTACAGGCTGCAGTTATGCACGATATAGGGAAGGCGAAAATACCTGATGAGATATTGAATAAGAGAGGAAGTTTAAATAGAGGCGAATTTGAAATAATGAAAAAACACTCTCAATATGGCTATGAAATAGCAAAGGAAGACAGAAGAATTTCACTGGAGGTTTTAAAGGGAATACTGTTGCATCATGAAAAGGAAGACGGCTCAGGCTATCCTTTAAAAGTTAAAGGTGATAAGATTTCTTTGTTTGCAAAAATAATAGCAATATGTGATATATACGACGCATTGACTCAAGAAAGAGTATATAAAGGTAGGACAACACCTTTTGAAGCTTTCAAGATTATTGAAATAGAAGGTTACACTAAATTAGATACTAAAATAATGCTAACCTTTCTACAAAACATTGCAAGTTATTGTATAGGAATGAATGTTGTTTTAAGCGATGGGCGAGTTGGTGAAATTGCCTTTATTTCGCCAAGAAATATATACACTCCTATAGTAAAGGTAGACAGTGAAGTGATTGACCTTATGACTAATAAGAATATTAACATAGTTAGTTTAAAGAATTAAAAATCCTTTTAAAAAATACTTGATTTTATTAAAAAAGCTGATATAATATTTTATGTAATCGTTCCACGGTAGCTCAATGGTGGAGCATCCGGCTGTTAACCGGAGGGTTGGAGGTTCGAGTCCTCTCCGTGGAGCCATTTTATTTTTTGCTTAGGTGCCAGGCACTTAAGATTAAGTTTTGGGGGTGACCCCTTAAGAAAAAACAAAAAAAGATGTTGACAGAGTAAAAAACTTATGTTAATATAATACTTGTCTTTGAGGTCAACGAAAAAATAAATAAAAAAGTAGTTGACAGATGAAGATAAACCTGATAAAATAATAAACGTTGTTTGACCTTTGAAAACTGAACAGTGGAAAAGCGACCAAGTTACTTTTTAAGTAACAGCCAGATAA